>JARRMB010000042.1:0-20606 GCA_037386325.1 Candidatus Bathyarchaeota archaeon | reverse complement strand
AACTGATAACCACTATGATATTGAGCCATCTCATTTCCACCCACTAGACCGATCGTAAATGTCAATGCATCAAAGTCTACAGCTGTTGTTCCTTTTTCTCGGGTCCGTGGATCTAAAGGTCGCTGAGTAGCAAAAGGAATTCGATCATGCTTTAAGGCAAGATCCATCCATTTCTTCTTGGCCCTAAATACTTCAAGAGCAGAATCCATTAATCTTCGGCTTTCTTCAAATAATAATTCATCATTTCCATTTGCTTTGTAAGCAAGTCTTGGAAGATTCAAACTAGTAACTTGCCAACTACCCATAGTAAAGTGCTTACCATCATTGAAATAGAGCTTATCATAGAAATCTGCACTGTCTTCAGGAGTTTCAACAAAACAATATGCACAGCATTGATAACATGAAACTCCTTTACCGTAACCTCTGTAAGCTGGCATCAAATTATCAAAATATGGTAACCCAAATTTAGCTACAACTTTGTGAACATCGAGCCATACATCATCGTATTCAGGTTTAAAAAACTCAGGACTTAAAGAATTTTCAAGTTTCGGAAAATTGAATGGTTTTCCCCAATAATCTCCTTTGCCTGCTACATCATATAGAGCACGAAACATAGTACGAACTTCATCTTCGTAGTTTCCATAAACGTCTGGTCCAATACGTCCATTCATTACGATTGGGACATTTCTCCAAAGCTCAGGAACTCCAGGTTGAACTTGAATATTACTAAAAACTAACTGCCCACCTCTAGCAACATAAGCTTGAGTATATTCAAAAAACATCATCTGCATTAGCTGTCTAACTCGTTCGTAACTCAACCCTCTAACATATGGAGCAAGGAAAACCAAGAAATTATAGAAACCTTCTCCACCTGCAAAGTTTGTCTGCGCAGAAGCCAATATCTTCGCAGTATGTAAAATAGCAACTTCTGGATGCTTAGCTGGACCTGCAATACTTGTTCTAGTACCTAATCCATCGGGCATTAATCCGTAATAGAAAAAGTAACGTAAATCCCAATCTTGACAGAAAGGTCTAGTTCCAAAATATTCTAAATCATGTATATGTAAATCCCCAGACAGATGAGCATCAGCAATATGTGGAGGCATAAGCAGTAGATATTCTTCTCCTGAAACCCAATCTGCTTTCCTTTTATGAGCTGTTTCAGGATTAGGCTGAAGATTTGCATTTTCTTTTGCTTTGTAACCTTCACCCATATCGATCTTGTAAGCATCAAAAACAGGTGCACCTACCCGGGTCAAAATATTTCGGTAAAGAGCAAACTCTGGTGTTTGCGATGCCTTAGAAAGAAGCACATTGTTTACAAGTTCTCGAATAAGTGGACCACTAATAAATTTTAGATTAAGATCGAAGACTTTTGTTTCAACTTCAAAAGCTACGTCTTCAGCTTCTTGCCTAGTTATTGCCCTAGTATCATAGAATTCTTCAGCTAATTTTGTTTCAGTAATTAGCTGTTCTACAATTTTCTCTCGACTCCATGGATCTATGAAACCATCAGTTCCTCTAACCATTGGTCGAAGTTTTTGAATCATTTCAGTCAATTTATAGTCCCTCAAAAATTTTTGAAAAATCTGGATTTATTAAACCATTACCTTCGAAAATCTGGTTATCAGTATAAACTTCTCCATCGACTTCTATAGCTGGAGCTGACATAACAACAAAATTTCTCATAACCAAGTCAGTCATAACAGTTGAATCTTCCAGATTCTTTTCTTCAAAATTCGCATTTCTATTTTTTAACCATTTTTTAAGCATGTCACATCTAGTGCAGCCACTAGTAGTGTAGACTACAACACCGTTAGCTGATGGATGCGCAGGAGAGCTAGCCAAATCTTTTGAAAATCCCATGAAAATTACCTCTTACTTGCGAGATAAAAGCATTAGGGTAAACTCAGTATATTTAATTTTTTAGGTGTAATAGTATAAAAATCTGTATAAAAATTCTATCAAATTAACATTTAGGTACGGATTAAGCAGTTAACAGATTAAAAAAATAAGATAACTAATTGAATTAGCCACGTTTTTTGATATATATAGGGGTCTAAATCAAAAAATTAAGAAGATTGTTTTCATATTAGGAAGAAGTTGGATTAAACAATTTTATTATCTATTTATACGAGTGAAAGATTGCAACATGTTAACTGATCCACAGGATGGACATCTAACTAGTTCTCCATAGAAGGTACTTTGGCAACTACCACAATAAACAAGGTCTCTATTAAAAACATAAAATCCAATCTTAAAGTTTTCAACAACATCTTTGGTAATGGATAACAATTCATTTGTTTCAAAAAACTCACCAGCAAGAGGCAAAACAGCCAAATGACCACCTGAAGTTATTTCATGAAACTTTTCTTCGACTCTCAATCTTTCTTTCCAAGAGGCTTCTGTGCTTAAAGGTAACGCAACCAAATCAGTGTAAAACGGTTTTTCTCTAGTTCCTTGAGCCCGAACTTTTGACCAACCATATTTTTCAGCATCAAGCTCTGCTAATCTTTTTGCAGCATCAGTAGCTTGAACCATAGCCAAGGCTGCCCTTGTTTCAGGTCTTTTCGAATATTTCTCAATGTCACCAGAAAGATACGAAATTATTTTTTGGGCAAAATCAAGGGTCTCTCCTTCTAATTTTAACGGCTTATTAAAAAATGCGTGAACAGTTTCATTTAAACCAACAAAACTGATTAATCGAACTGCATTTTTAATCCTAAAATATTGATCATTATCACTTTTTTGCATCAAGAAACGAAGCAGATGTTCTCTTTCACGTTGTTTGATTGTTCGACATTTTATTTCTAAAGCCCGTAAAGCCATTTCTAATTGATCATCTAAAAAGCGGAAAAAGCTAGATTCTTTGCCTCCTGCTTCATACATTACTCGTGGCAGATTAATTATTGCAGTATCAATACTCCCAGTTTGTAGTGTATCTAATTCCCAATCTTCTTTCCAATCAGCTGCTAATCTAAATCCAGTTGACATGTAGGTTGCACCTTTCTGGTTAGGAGCACATAAATTAGCAAAATAGGGGAGACCAGTTTCAGCTGCAAGTTTATGGGATTCAAATAAAATAGAGGCACATTCAGGATCCTTTAG
The DNA here is from genome assembly GCA_037386325.1 of Candidatus Bathyarchaeota archaeon. GTDB lineage: Archaea > Thermoproteota > Bathyarchaeia > Bathyarchaeales > Bathyarchaeaceae > Bathyarchaeum. The sequence continues at coordinate 17,498 of JARRMB010000042.1, read as the reverse complement.
AACTTCAGAACGTATCTTAATTATCAACCTTGGATTAAAAACAGGTTTATGAAGATCGTCTTTAAACATCACTTTAATTAATAAATCAGCAAGACGTTGACTTTCCTCTATAAAATCTCCATAACAACCTACAATTTTTCCTTCAGTTCCTATGGCCTCTTTTTCTTTAAGAAATTCTGGGACACACAACTCTATTCCTAAAGAAGCACCAACTGAACTACCATTTGAAAGAGGCTGATTCAGGTTAGATATGAATAAACATAAGCTTTCCTTAATTCTTTCCTCTGAAAGACCGCGAGTAAATGGAGCTAAGAAAATATTAAAAAAATCAAGCGACTGTTCTCCAGAAGTCTCTGTCGCAGCAATTTTAAGAACATTAGCTGCTGTAAGCAAAGCAGCTTCAAGGCTTTTTGGCGGAAGATAACAGGGATCCTGACTATTAATTCCACCACGATTTAATCCCTGCCTCAGAAAAAAACGCAGATCATGCATAAACTGATCTGGCTTTAGAATCCACGTTCCAAGATTCTTGAGATGAAGACCACCGGAAAGATGCGCATCAGCGACATCCCTAGGAAGCACATTAAGTAAAGTATATTCTTCCATAACCGCATCTGCAGCAGCCTTATGAATTGCTTCAACACTTTGGGATTTATTTCCAGTCGACTCTATAAGCTGATTAACATCAAAAACTGGAAGTCCAAGACGAGTAAGTTTATGTCGATACTCTTCTAAGCCTTTTTCAACTAAGATTGCATTAACCATTTCACGAATTAGGGGAGCAGTCAGGTATTTTGTTTTGAATTCTAAAAGTCGTTTTTCAGTTTCTCTGGCAATTTTTTGAGCTTGAATAACAGGAACATTTGCCTCTTTAACTAATGCGTCAACAATCCTATTTCTATCAAATTCCTCCATTGCTAGACGAGAAGTTCGAACCAAAATCTTTTTTCTTTGTAAAAATTGTTGCTGAATTTCTTCGGTAAAATTAATTATAGTTTTACCAAGATCAGTAAGGCGATATTCTTTGTTATCAACATCAGGTTCAATTAGATCTGCATTCAAAAGATACTTCAAGTGATATGCAAATCGACCAGCATCCCTACTTGGATTAAGTCTAAGAACCTTCATAAGATCGGTATAAGATTGAGGCCCCTTTTCAACAAGAGTTAAGAGAAGTTGCATTCGCAAAGAAGATGACGCAGCTTTTAGAACCTTTACACCTGATTTTCGCCTTCGCCTTGGCATAGTAATCACCAGATATTGCCTATACAATAGTCTAGTTTAAAAAATTAAAGTATAACCCTAAAAATTGAGGTTAAAATTAAAGAAATATTTTCTGATTCCAATCAAATTAGAAATCAAATTTAGATGAGTTAACTTACTTTTCTCTTTTGAATGAACCAGTTCCGCCGCTCTGTGAAATATTTTCTAAGGCAGCATTTGTCGCTTTTTCTAATGCACTCTCTGCACTTTTATAGTCCTCTGCTGAAACAACAATACGATATTTAGGAGGCGAAACCAAATAGACACTGACTTCGGTACCCTCTTCTTCTTCCCCAATTTTTTCAGCTGTTTTTAACGCGTCTTTGATAAGAAAAACACCTTTAGGTTTTGGATTCTGTAGTTTCAAAATTCCTTTAACATTTACAGAAGAAATTTGAATTTTATCTGCTGATATTTCATGCAGCGTATCTGCTAATTCTTTTTCGACACCTAAATCAAGTAACACATCTACTCCGTCTTTTGCAGTTTTCTCCAATCCTTCATGAAGATCCCCAAAAGCATTTTCAATTAATACACCAGTTTTTTTCTCGTTTTGTAACTCTTCTGCGCGAAAGATCAATTTGACCTTTATCCGCTTGAACTCTAAGAACTTTAAGAACCATTTTCTGATTTTCACGAATATAATCACGAATATTTCTTACCCATCGTGAAGCAACTTCAGAAACGTGTAGAAGACCCTCTTTATCATATTCATCAAGCCTAACATAGGCTCCATAATCGGTTATCCGCTCGATTGTAGCTATTACAAGATCGCCTACTTCAGGCCATTCAGGTCTTCTTAATCCCATCTTTTTATTATTCCTATATTCTTTATTCCATTACAGCCGTGATTTCGCCCTTTACTGTTGCCTTTCCACCTGAAGGCTCTGCTAAAACTGCTGCACATACATTACAGTTTACAGGTGTTGTAGCGTGACTAAATACAAACTGTTCATTTCCACAGTCAGGACATTTTATTCGCAAGAACGTACTTTTAGGTTTAGGTATTACTTTATCCCATTCTCTCAACTTTTATTCACCACACTTTTAGGTTATTATTAATTTCTTTAAACGAAGCCCTTTTTTATGACGCATGAAACCGCAGGTTTTACATTTTAGTCGTAATGTCTGCTTCTTTGTTACTTTCGCAAATTTTCTTTGCCTAGGAAATTTTTGTCCACCATACCCCTTCTTTTCTCGCAGCTCATGAGCTCTCTCTCCTTTTGCTAAGGCTCTTCTTTTACCCGCTTTATATAATGAAACAGCGTGAATTCTATGAGTTTGACATTTGGGGCAGTATGTGTTGACTTCTTTTGGTGTATTCATCCCGATCACAGACTAATTAAGTATAAAACAGCCCCCTTAATTACTATTTATACGTTTCTTCTACAATTTAGTAGTACTTTCATTTGACCTTTCTGAACAGCTGTTCGCCTTCAATTTCGCATACATATTCAAAGCCTTGTTCAACGAGTTTTTTTGCATCGTTAGTACATAATGCAATTTCACAGATGTAACCATCTGGTTTTAGGTCATTATAAATTTCTTCGTATAATTCAACGTATCTTTGAGTAGTCATTATACTCTTGTGTCCAAGTACTCTTTTCACATGTTGCATTGACTTTGTTTTATGGTATTCTCGGAGGGCTTTGCAATGTCGAAAGGTATGGTAGTGAATCTTAGTTAATCTAGGATTATCATGAAGTCTAGCTAATTTTTGCAATCTCCGTCTGAAGCTGGTTTGTCTAACCTTCTTTGTTAGTTTATGAAAGACTGTTTTTTCCTTCCTAGTTAGGCTTAGTAACTGTTGCATCAAATACTTCGAAAGTGTTAGGACACGTGAATTGCCATTTTTTGAAGCTTTGATTGTTACTTTATTGCGTTCATGATCTAAATCTGTCCATTCAAGACGTTCTGCTTCGTTAACTCTTGCACCAGTTTCATATATGAATAAAGTGAACAAATAGCTAGTTTTACGGCCGCAATTTATAGCTAGATTTATCTCGTTGTCTGTAGGAATGAAAACTCTTTTGTGTTCTAGTTTATACTGAGGTTTTTCCCAAGGAATACCTAAGAACTTTAGGAAACTGTCGTATGCATAGCAAACTAAGCACTTAGTATTTCTACTTTTTAGTTGATTGGCAATTACTAATTGAATTTCTTCTGGATTTAATAAGTTAGCATTTCTAGCAATTATTTGTAAATAATCTAGGTATGTTTTGATTGTGCTATCAGATCGACCCATTTTCTTTAGATGCCAAGCAAAAGATATCAAGTGTCCTTTAATGTTGCTCTCCCGCTGAGCTGCTTTTTGTTGGGATTCCACTTTGACCAAATTTTTCGCCACCTTTGTCTGGTTGACGCCGATTTGGCAATCCAAAAGATAGTTGAAAGGTGTATTTAATGGCATTCTATGGGTGCTTTCATTTCTCTGAGAGTCATTAAAACGATTAAAACTTGTTTCACTGAACCGGTAACCACATTCTCTGCATATATATCGCTGAATTTTTCCATTCTCTGATTTTCTAGTTCCATCCTTCCATGTTTTGGTTGCATTACATTCTGGGCAGGTTGGAACCGATTTTGTCATTTCAGGCCTCAGTGAAAATATAGACCCGCATCATTTCACCAGGTTTTAATCCCAGTTTAACTCTCACTTCCCAGGGTACCGTTATTCTTCCATCAGACGCTAATCTACAGATACAATTTTCATAGCTACTCCAGTTATTTGTTGATTGTATTCTTAATTTCAGATAATTGCCAGTTTCAAGTTTGAGATATTGCCTGATTTCTATTGGTATTTGGATGCGGTTTTCAGCTTGAAGTAGGGCAAGAAATGGTGTTTGCTTTTCAGTTTTCATCTTTTATCATCTTTTGCCATCTTTTTGTGCCATCAGCCAACTTTGGACATCTTTCCTCTTCGTATGATACAATTGTTTTAAGCCCTGTTTTTGAAAAGCAAAACGGAAAACATTTAGTTTCGATTTTTTGATTTTTCATCCGTCCTTCTTCTACTAATAATTCCTGAAATAAAACGGTTAGACTTGATCTCATGGGTTAAAATCTCCCAGTTGAGTCAATCGAAAATTATATTCTTCACTAGAGGATTCCAATTCTTTAGCTGGATTTTCTGAAAGATCTTTATTCTTTTGTTGAGCTTCTAATTTTTTGTAGCATTCTAAATGAATTGGTTTGCTGTCTAAATATGTGCAGTTATCTAAGTCATTGGGAACTGGTTTTTGGCAAATATAACAGGGATAAATCAGGTTATCTTCAATTTGAATAGCGTGAACTTTTTGAACTTGTTGAACTTTCTCTACGGTATATCCATCTTGTTGGTTTGTTAAGCCATAGATTTCTTGAAGATATTTTAGTCGTTCTTTCTCTAGTAGCCATCCATTTCCATTCTTTGTGTGAATTTTATCGAAGCCTAATCTTCTCATTATCCAGCCGATGCTTCTTGTTTTCCATTGCTCCTTCTCATTTCGGCTTGAATTGAACTCTTCTGCTATATCTTTGGTTAAAGCGATGCCTTTTTCGTCAATAATGTCTTTTTTAGTCAAGATTTCTATTATTTCGGCTTCTTCGCTTGCTTTTTCTTCAAAGCTTCTTGTTTTGTAAAGTTTTTTAGCATAATCTATCAAGTTTTCTTTTTTATCATCAGCAACCGCAAGAAGACAAGTAAATAGTTCTTGAAGTCTTCCATCTCCGAAGTTTAATGTTTCAGCGGTTTCTGTAAAAAGTTCACTAAGTTCAGAAAGTTCACCCATTGTTAAGGTGTAAAGTCTCCATCCCAGCAGCTTATTTCGGAGGTCTGTTGCTCTTTTTTCATCTATTGTTCTTTCTACTTTTCTTGACGATTTTATCATTCGTATCATAATTGATCTAGATTCTAAAGATTGGGCGAGCCCTTGTGTTCCTCCTAGTGCTTTGAATCCGAAAACGTCGAAGGCTTTTAGTTCGCTGCTGTTTTGGGTTTGTTTCACTCTTATAGCGTATTGGCCTTTTCTGTATCCGCTGTTTAGTAGTCCGATTATTTCTGTTTTGGTATCTTTGTTGTAAATTTCTGCCTCATCAAGAAAAAGGGTTGGATGCCATTCTTCACTTGATCTAAATAAGGCTGCTGTGCTAATATTTGATGCTAATATTCCTCTATAAGCTATGTTTCGAAGGGTTTCTAGGCCTCTTGTTTTTCCGCTAGCTATTGGTCCATAAAAGAAAACGTAGGGAACTACTGTCCACAGTTCTCTTAGATATGTTGACAAAACCCAGCTTGTTAGTACATCGTATAGTTCTTTGCTGGGAAGAAATAAGTGATCATAAATGAAGCTGTAGATGTCTTTCCAAAGTTCCTGAGAGCTACTGTATATTGTTGGTTTTGTTGCTAAAGGCCAGGGGCATCTTTCAAGAGGCTGATAAGTGACTCCGTTGTGGATTATAATGGTTTGTTCTTCTAGGTTTTTGTTGCAGGCATATTTTTCGTTGGCGATTTGTTCAAAAACTATGTCATTGTTTGCGAATCCGGGATGATGCTTAACTGTTTCTTTATTTTTAGCTTGAAATAGTTCGCATGCAGTATCATATGTTGAACAAGCTATTTGGTTGTCTTTGTAGCTTTTGTATTCTGCTCTTGGGCAGACTCCTCTTTTGAGGTGAAATTTGCAGTCTCCGCATACTCTGGTTTTAGGCATGGCGTTGACCTTTTTTCTTTTCTGGTTTTCTGCCTATCGTTGTTTTGTCTTCCCATAGCCAATAGAATAATCCATGGTGGGTGAGTTTTCCGTCATGGTTTTTGAGGTCATTTAGCAAGTTTGTGTAGTCTGTTGTTTGTTCTGGTTCTTGTTGATAAGCGGGATATCTTTCGTAGGGTCCGTTTGGTCCTTCAGTTTTATTCCATTGTATTTTTTCTGGATTGTAGTTTGTTATTCCATGTTTTTGGGCGATTGATTCTTTGAAGTCATGGCAAAGTGTTTCTATTGCTGTAAGAAGATCCACAAGTTTAGCCTCAAATTGATCGTCCACTGTTTTTTCACCTGTCAGATGTTGATTGTTTGTTGATCCAGAAGATCCAGCTTTTAGATGTTTTTTGACCGTTGATTCTTTCTTGGAGGAGCAGTTCTAGGCAATGTTTTAGGGCTGTATTCCAGTTTCCGATTTTGCATTCTACTCTAATTGTTTCTATACCCAGAGGGAGTTTGTTTGTTTTTAGGCAGTTTATTATTTTGGTTTTTGTTTCATCCATCTCTCTGTTCGCCTTTTGTTCTAATGGACAAAATCGTTAACTTAACCACTCTCTGAAAGAATCCCTGTCATGGTATTCAATTGGGTGACATTGGGAGGTCAGAAAGGTGTCAGTGACTGACGATTCTAAGGGTAATGGCAAAGCACATGATGTGTCCGAGGTAATAGTGAAACTGCTTTCTTGTGGAGCTAAAACGCCTAGGGAATTAAAGAAGGCTGCATTGGGTGCCGTTAATGTGTGTGAGCGAACCTATTTTCGACATTTAAACAATCTTTGCAACAGAGCCGTAATTGAAGAAGTTGCTGATTTGAGCCCTAAGGGTAAAGTAATCAAGAGATATGTGTTGAAAAAGGCTGAGGAGCCTAAAAATTTGGTTTTAAGTTCGGAGCAGATGCTTTCTTGTGAAGGCTGTGGATCTAAATGGGTTTTTGTTGGCGTCGGTAATATTGTGTCTAGGCTTGTAGAATGTCCCCTCTGTTGTGATATGGAGTCTAGCTAAGCTGCAAAACTAATGAAATTGAAGTGGACCCAGATAAACTGTTGATTGATACTAAAGGCGCTACAGTAGAGCTGCTTTTTTTATTTATCGCAATATTTATGTCCAATTTTAGACATATGCTGTTGTATGGCTACTGAGAAGCAGCGAATGCCATACGATTCCACTAAGGTCTGCGGAACCTGCCAATCTTTAAAGTCTCCATTATATCATCAAGGAAAACTAATACAAGTATGCAAAAAAGCAACAAACACATCTATTTGTACACAGACATTAGCAGAACTAACCTACGAAGTACTAACTATATACCACAAAAACTTCTGGTGCAACAAAAACAAATGCTGGACACACATACTAGACAACTGCAGCCTATGGCAACCTCAAGATAAATGCATTGTCTCTATTTCATGATTTAATAGTAATCTCTTCGTTTTTTGTTAAAATTTGAATCCTTAATTAGAGGCAGGTTTTGGGATTCGTTTATAGTTTGTCTTTTGTTGATTGACGTTCTTGTTGTCTTAATGTTTTGAGTGCTTGTAGTAGGGCTTCTGTTTTTGGATTATCTTGTTTTAGTTTAATGATTCTTAATCTGCCAATTTTGTTTGATTCCACAATTCTTTCTCGTTCTAAAATCTGCACATTTCTATCTACCTGAAGATAGCTGCTGTTTACTTTACGTACAAGATCCATGATATGAGTCTGTTTCACCTTTGATAGGGTTTCTAGAATCTTTTGTCTACACGAAGAAGCTATAATCTTAGATGACTTCATCTATTTTCACGTTAACATCTTGTATTCACTAGTTCATTTAAGAACCATTAACGAATAGACAAAGAAAAAGGGGAGAGAGATACCTGAAACTAAAGAATACTTTCACTCATTATTTCGTCTTCCTTAAAACCAAACACGAGCAATAACTGATTTTTGTAATGTTGAGCTGAATGGTTCATCATTACTTTAACCCGAGGCTAATGCATCGGAGGCGAGAAACCGCCTAGCCCCAAGTGAAGGGCAGAAAGAGAATAAAAAAATTGAAAAAAGAAGGAAATAATAAATGAAAAAAACAACTATTATAGCTATTCAGCTGGTTTGTATTCTGCTTTTACTAGGTAGTTCACCACAACTTATGGACATAAAAGCAGCTAAAGCGGACACTGAAGCATCCGCAGTCTTTCGCTCTACAGGCGGCATTTGGTGGTTTGAAAACGCTAGTTGGCCAAATGAAGGTTCTGTATCATATTCTGCTAGCCTCTACATTTATAATCTCTTCGACAGCCCTCCTTATGACCAAAAATATTTTGCTAATGCCGCTACCGTAACAAGAAGTAATATGCTAAATCACATTGAAGACTATAATGAAGAAGACTATGCGACATTCTTTATCTTTGCAAATGGATCCAACGGTACTCTCTATGATGTGATTAAGTATTGGGGAGTACCAATTCAATCTATTCCTGTGACACATTACTATCTTTATGACAGCGATGACGAAGAGCCAATTATTCCAATGAGTGACGTCGATGTTGGATCGATTACTTATGGGGGCAGCAATATAGAGTTTGTTTTCCTCTGGTCATGTTCATTGGGAAGCGAAATAGGGAGAGAACACAGTAGTTACTATATCGACTACCCATCTACTTGGATGGTAGGCACAGGAGCGGCGGGGATGCCATACGCCTGGACTTATCGGGATTACACCCAAATGAGTTCTAATGGCTACGAAAGTCCTGATACCGGATCTTTTGCATTTATAGGGTTTGAAGGTTTTGGGGTACCGGTAAGTCAAGTCATACCCGACACTGGGGGCAAGAACTATGGTGATTTTCTAAAGAAGTTCTACTATAATGCTCTAGATGACGGCGATTCAATAAACGACGCACTCGATGACGCATCGGATTATGTGTGGGGAGTTGAGTTTGATGAAACTCCACTTTATGAGGGATATACCTACTATCTTCCTGAACCATTTAATGAAGATTGGGATGGTTGGCTGCGCGTTTACGGCAACGGAAACAACACTTTACCAAACTAAAGGAGTGAATGGCAAATGAATCCATTACTAAAGAAGTTTCATTTGGTCTTGGTTATTGTGACAGTCGTAACACTTCCACTAATACAGGCACCTAATGTATATTCAGTTGAATTTTCGGCACCGGAGAAGGCAATGACATTCTTAACAGATGTAATCGGGCTCGACTTGGTGAAGTATAATTCAACTTTAACAAACAACCGCTTAGAATATCGTCCTGATTTGGGTGATCTTAGCGAAGAATATGGACAATACTCCCTCTTATCCGATGAAAGCAACCTCGATGTAAGATATAGAGTATTAAACGGAACTCTGCACTGGTTCAGGATAAACGTGTTTAATGGTTCTCCACTGTATACCAAAGAATCCACTGACGTTCTTGATTTAACTAAGGATATTCTTCAAAGATACCAAAATTATGCAGGAATTTCAAACATTCAAACAATGCGGGACATGTTAGACACTGTTACCGAAATAAAACCTATGACAAAAACAGTTGGAAACATTAAGCTTAAAATATCAACTGGAAACTATACATACATCGATTGGATATATACATCCAACGGCATTGATTTTGAAAGGAAGAGGATACACTTCAGTTTCCATAACGGAAATTTTAGGTCATTCTGGGATGGTTGGAATCTCTACAAAATAGGTAGTGATAGAATAAATGTGTCAGAGGAGGAAGCCATAAACATCGCAATAAATACAACCAAAATCATACCCAAATTGTATGGCATCACAATAGATAACGAAACGATAGTGATGCAGCCTAAAATAGCAAATGAGCCTATAGAAACTGAGTTGATGGTTGGAATTAGGGAACCTTTAACATTGTATCCTCTTTGGCACGTTCAACGCTATTTCGACAAGGTTTACGGCAACTATTACGGGGTGGCAGTTGATATTTGGGCAAACACAGGAAAAATCAGTGGAACTCCATATGGAACGGGTATCATGGGAAGCTTCCATGATATAGAGAACTCCGAGGAAACACAAACAGAGCAACTTACTACAGTATTAACTGAAGACTATATGGTTCTGACAGGGCTGGACTTAACACAGATTATAATTGCACTTCCAATAGTTCTCGCAATCATATTTGGTGCAACATTTTACAGAAGAAAAAAGAACAAAAAACAATTTTTTGTGTCAAAGTTCAAGTTGAATTCTTTAAATTCATATAACAAACCTAAGAACCAAAATGTCAAAGTTTAATAATCATTTATTTTCTTCAAATTATATTTGGCACTTTTTAAAGTGCAACACGGTGCCTAACGTTAATGAGAAATCCACATTCTAGCTAATTAGGAGCAATTACATTCTAACTGAAGGGACGATAAAGAGAGTTGCAAAATGGGAAAAAGAGTTTTTGACCAATGTTGTAAAAACCCGATTAATGCGAATAACAAGAATACGCACTCCTGTTTTGGTCAATGCTTCTTGATGAACACTCTTAAGTTAAGGTATGATCAGTATGGTAAGTGTGAATAAAGAGGAGGGGGCAGAAATGTTAATTAAAAGAAGTATATCATGGAGAAAGTTGTATATTTCAGGTATAGTTCTTTTGGTTTTAATGAATCTCTCCTTATTTGATTCGGTTGCGGCTTCTTCTGAAATTTGGAGCCAAACTTATGGAGGAGCAGCTCATTCGTTGGTTGAGACATCTGATGGAGGATTCGCATTTGTTGGTCATATTCAACTCTTTGAGGCCGAAGGGACTGATTTTTGGCTAGTTAAAACCGATAATTTTGGGAATATAGAGTGGAACCAAACTTATGATGGGTCAGATCAAGATAGGGGATCCTCCTTAGTTGAAACTTCCGATGGAGGATTCGCCTTAGCTGGTTACACACGCTCCTTTGGTGCTGGAGAGTATGATGGTTGGTTGGTTAAGACTGATGCGAATGGGGATATGGAATGGAACATGACATTCAAAGGAGTGGTTGAATCTTTAATTGAAACTTCTGATGGAGGATTCGCATTAACAGGTAGCAGACTTTTGGTGAAAACTGACGCCCGTGGGAATATAGAGTGGAACCAGACACATGGCGGAACATCATTAGTTGAAACGTCAGATGGAGGTTTCGCATATTCTGGGTCAGGGGGAAGCAGTCAGTTGGTTAGAACTGATGCGAATGGTAATATTCAGTGGAGCAGGTCATATGGAGGTCCAAATTATGATAGCCTTCACCAAATGGTTAAGACATCCGATGGAGGATATGCTTTGGCTGGGGAAACAAATTCCTTCAGTAATGGCGGGGCTGATGCTTGGCTGGTTAAGACTAATGGGAACGGAAATATGGAATGGTACAACACATATGGAGGAACAAGTTACGAATATCCTTCCTCGTTAGTGGAGACTTTGGATGGAGGATTTGCCTTGGCTGGCGTTACATTCTCTTTTGGTGGAGGCAAATCTGATTTTTGGTTAGTCAAGACTGATGAATTAGGAAATATGGAGTGGAATCAGACATACGGAGAAACAGGATATGAATTTGCTTACTCATTAGTTGAGACGTCTGACGGGAGTTTTGCATTAATTGGCTCCAAAAGTTCCTTCGGAGCATGGCTTGTCAAAACAATTCCTCAAGATCTAATTCCAGAGTTTCATTCATGGACTATTTTACTATTATTTTTAACGGTTACTTTATTTGCGATTGTTTTCAAAAAGAAATTATTTAACAGGTCATAAAAGCGATCTATAAATTTTGAATTAACTCAGAAATGCAAATTTACTCTTTAAACCTATTTGTTTGACGAAATTTTTAGTCAAAAAATCTTAAAAATAATTGTTATTATTCATTGTGATTATATCATCAGGGCAAACTAATTGTTCCATCACTATTTTTGTTCATATGATTGTTTTTCTAAAATCATAATTTAAAAAAGAGGGAGTTTGCGGGAGATATCGCCACGAGACTAATAAATTACTATTTATACGTTTCTTCTACAGTCTAGTAATCTTTTCATTTGACGGTTCTGAAAACTTGTTATTCTACACTATTCAAAATTTTGTTCAATGATTTTTCTTATAATGAAAAAAAGAAATTAATTTTTGTCTCTAACAATGTAAATTAAAGCCAACGAAATAATCACCATAATTCCTAACCAAAATATCAAATCCATTGTTAATAAAGCGATATCAACAGACCAGATATTAACTGCCCCAACTATTGTGGATAGAGTTTGCGTTGACCAAACAAAAGGAAAGCCATAATCTACATGAACATTATCTGGCCAATCTAATTTGTTACCCCATGTCAAAGCTAGAATTGTGATAATCGACCAAACAGAAATGAAAATCGTGAAAATTAGTTTCTTCTTCATAACCTAGACCCATTTTGATTATTGTTAAATAAGAATAAGTGTTTTTTTATTGATTTAATTTTCGTTTTATTAGAAATAAAAAAACTGTTTTCCTTAAAAGCTTCAATAATTATTCAATAATCTCATGCTGGATATTCTATTTGCCTTGTTTTCTGCATTAGCTTTAGGTTCATCTCAAATTTTAGTTAGAAAAAACTTAGATAAATCAAATTTTTTCTACATATCATTGACAGTAACAATTATGGGTAATATTATCCTTTGGCCGTTAACCTTCTTTTTCACTGATCTGAATACAATAAATCCTGAAGGATTGATGCTTTTCATAATAGCAGGACTATTTGCTCCAGGAATTGCAAGAATATTTTACTTTAAAGGGATGGAAACAGCAGGTGTTTCAGCTAATTCATCAATCTTTGCAACATATCCATTATTCACTTCGATTATTGCAATTTTACTTCTGGACGAAGTTCTATCCATTGAAAACTGGATTGGACTGTTATGTGTAGTAACTGGTGTAATAGTTATTGGAAGATATGTTAATCAAAACAACATACAAACAAAGCGCATCTCAAAAAAAGGTTTAATTGTTCCGGTGTTTGGTGCTTTGGCTCTAGCTTCATCTCAAATTGTCAGAAAAGAAAGCCTAAATATCATTAATCAACCACTACTGGGTACTGCAATAGGATATTCAACATCCCTTATAGTTTACTTATCAGTTATGAAACTCTTCAAAGGAGAAAAAATCTCAAATTTTTCTCGACAAGATTTCCAAATGTTTTGGAAGCCAGGAATAGGTATAGCTTTAGGATGGCTACTTTCATTTTTTGCTTTAAGTCAAGGTTTGGTTTCAATAATAGTTCCAATTCTACAAGTTGAATTACTGTTCATTTTACTCTTTTCTTATATTTTTCTCAGAAAACTCGAAAAAATCTCCATCAAACTTGTTTCAAGTGCAATTTTAATCATCACAGGTGTAGTACTTCTCAGTATTAATTAACGAAATCACATTTCCAGGTTTAAATGTTAAAGTTTATAGTTTTTCATTTTCAAAAGATTTATCAATTTTTACTCATTTGATAGAATGGAATGAAAACAATAATTGTTTTTATTATTATTTGCATTTTAATTACAAGTTTGTTTATTTGGAACTTTGGCGTTTCTAGAGAAACAAAAGAAGAAGAACCAGATTTTTTCTTGGTATTAGCCCAGCTTATGCTGATACAGATGCAATTAAGGCTTTGATTGATAAAGTCAGCCCTTACACCAACTTTTTTGCAATTGGCAGTACAGGAATATCATATATCGAAAGTAAGCTGGATGAAACGTGTAAATACATTGTCGATAAAAATATGGATTTTATTGTTTATGTTGATAATCATCCAAGATTGCAGTTAATAGCTAATGTTACGAAAAATTATAATGACAATTTTAAGGGGATTTATTTTGATGATGAACAAGGTGGCAAACAGCTAGATAAATATGAATATAGATGGGTGAATGAAGGCGAAGCAGAGAGTTACTCAGAAGCATCGATACAGTTTGTTTATCATTTACATTACTGGTTAAATATGAAAGAATTACGGGACAGAAGTTTTTCTTATGCCCCTTCAGATTTTAGATTGTTTACAGCAGATTATACTCTTTATTGGTTTAATTATTTGGCAGGATATGATGTAATTTTTGCTGAATTTGGATGGAATTATAGTAGACAAATAAACGTAGCTCTCAACAGGGGAGCGGCAACTGTGTTAGACAAAGATTGGGGGGTTATAGTAGCGTGGACGTACGACAATCCACCCTATATTGGGTCAGGTGAAGAGTTGTACGAGGATTTGGTCTATGCGTATGATAATGGAGCTAAGTATGTTTTAATCTTTGACAGTAATGAGAATTACACCGAATCTATTTTAAGAGAAGAACATTTTGACGCTATAGAGAGATTCTGGAAATATACACAAGATAATCCCAGAGAGGAAGAAAATAATGAAGATCGAGTAGCTTTTGTTCTACCTAAAGACTTTGCTTACGGTTTTAGAGGACCTGAAGATAAGATTTGGGGATTATGGGAAGCTGACGCGACTAGTCTTGAAATAAGTTATCATTTAGGTGTATTCTTAAAACAGTACGGAAATAACCTGGATGTTATTTATGACGACATGTTAACTATGAATGAACCTTATAGCAAATACATTTTTTGGAATGGCACAATAATAGAAAAATGACAAAATAACTTCTCTTGAAAAGGAAAGAATTATCTAAAACAGAATTTTTTAACGTGAAAAATATTATTTTATTTTGATTGAAATGTGGACCCAAAAAAGTGCATATGTAGACGTTAATCCAGTTATAGTCACACCAAATTGTAATATAATTCTTGCCAAAAGAAAGATAGGAATCACTGAAGGAGGAAAATGGCACCTTCCAGGAGGAAGAGTACAATTTAGGGAAACTTTGGTGGAGACATTAAAACGGATTTCCCTTTTAAAAACTAATCTCAGAGTAGCCCTTTTTTATTCTTCATTAAAAGATAGCCTTGTTGGAATCTATGATGATCCAAATAGAGACCCCAGAGAACACGTAATAAGTATCGCATTTTTTTGTGAGATCATAAACGGAGATATCATGTCAGGAGCCAAAGTTGATGAAGTGAAAAGCTTCTCTGAAATGGAAATAAAAGATTTGGATATTGCATTTGATCACAGAAAAACTCTCGATGATGCTTTCGTTATATTAAAAGATAGAGGCTCTGCTATGAAAAGTCAAACTTAAGCATGATAGCACTGTGAATTCTGGAAATCAAACGTCTTCTGCTAAATATTTAAGATCAAAATTTCTTAGTGTATAATGTGACCCTATGCTGACAAGAAAAGACTCGAAATTATCTAATGAGTTTCCTAAATCAATAGCAAATGATCGCATAAATGCGGTATATGCAGAATAGTCTTTATGAAAAGAGATAATCACTAAATCTTTTCCAAAACCCTCACCGTCGGATGCGAAAATAACATTGGGATGTTTAGATACCCAGTCTTTAGAGTTCTGCATAATATTTTCAAATTTTGAAGTTTCTGGATAAGTTTTTGTTTTAGCAAGAGAAAAGGCCATTATTTGGTATCCAAGTTTTTTAAAATCTGGAATTATTGTATATGTTTTGATGTATTCTTTTTCAATCCTAGCACGTGTTCTAGAAACAGTAGGTTGTGAGACCCCCAAGATATTAGCTAATTCTCTGTCACTTTTCTTAGAATTTTTTAGCATTTCACTAACTAATCTAAGAAGTTTCTTCTGTTTCATAACAAATATATTCTATTAAATGCTGCTTAAAAATTTGATGCAAAATTAGCCAATATTTTTAAATATAATACCTTAAAAATTGTATTTTCTATAGATTTTATCCAATTTTTTTGCTAACATTGAATTCATGCAAAAGTAAATTGAAGCTAGAAAAATATGTGAAATTGGACCGAAAAATTAATGCAACTTTAATTTGAATCTACTTCAACAGCTACTCCTTGTTTAATTAAGATTCGAGCATTTTCAGATGGCAAAGTTGCGATATCCTCTGGCCAAAATGGGCCATATGTCTTCATATCAGATCCCATTAATGCTGGAATTTCTTTAACAAATCTTAAAACTTTCATCTTAGGTTTTTCACTTTTTTCAATTTTCGATGAATGTCCACGAATAATATTTTTTGAAAAATCATGATAAGCCTCTGTTAAAGAAAAAACTTCTAAAAACAATTTTTCTTCTTCCAAAGTTAGAACATCTCTAGCAACCACACCCCCAGATAAACTAGATTGCTGAATTTTCCTAAAACGAAGAATAAAAAGCTCTTCAATCATTAACTTGACATTATTAAATTCATAATCTAACAACTTGGCTTTTGTAGTTTTTTTGTCTAACATCCTATTTTCTTCCTTAATTTTTTTAATATAAGATGCGATCTTAGTGTAGAAATTTTTGGGAAGATGTTGAACATGTAATGTTTCTTTTTCTTTTACCCATATTTCATAAAGTTCATTATACAAGTTATTGCACTACCTTTGCCATACCTTTACATAATAACATCATAGCTGCTGCAGTTGGAAGTTCAACTTTCTGTTTATAAAAAGGACCCCAAATTTCATCTTTCACCCTAAATTGGGGGGCCTCCGAAACATCAACTATGATCATTCCTTCATTAAAAGCAACTGCACTTTTAAGAGGATCGAAATCTTCAAGATCAGTCATTGGAAATTCAACTTTTCTCAGTCCAGTTTTTCCATGTAAAGAATTAGAGAGTCTAATTAATCGATTAACATCTGGAGTAACTACGGTATCGATTTTTACGGACTGTAATTCGACACTATAATTAGCGATATTTATCCAAGTATCTGAGCTAATACCGTGAATAGTTCCCCACGGTCCCCCTGCATCCCAACTCTCTAGAATTGGTTTCTTATGAGTAAGTAATGATTTAATATGTGAAGTTTTCAAACCTATCCTAACTAAATCACTTTTAGAAGCAGATAGGAGAAAATCGTAGGTTCCTTTAGCTACTCGTCCCCTCCATCCTTGGTCATTTAGATCTGGACCAGAGACTCTTCGTCCACGTACAGATCCTTTACCTAAACCATGAAATTCGGCCTTTAATCCTACTCCTGTTATATAGTCAACAATCTCTTTACGAGCCAATGAATCTAAATCTCTCACTGATTTACTCTCAACATGAACATGATATCCTCGATGCCCAGAAAAAGCCACAGTTAATTCATTTGAAGAAAAACCAAAATCCTTTGTCATAATATCGATTAGTTTTATTGCTTCAATTTTGGAAGCTTCTAAACAAATCTCGCAAGGCCAAGTCTTTTCTTTGAATTTTCCTTGTCCACATTTGGAACATGTCTCTGGATGCTTACCTTTACCAGAAAATCCACAGTTATTGCAAACCCAAAAATCATGAACATCTGCACATGGAGTTGGAATATGATCTGCATCAATATCAAAAACAAGATCAGCGCCTAGCCATCCCTTATTTTTCATTTCTTCTTGGGGATTTTCATAGTAGGCACTTGAATAATAGACATCTGATGGTACTATTTTTATTAAAGAAGACCTGAGATTTTCTATGTCTCTAAAGCCTTTATGTCTAAGCA
>JARRMB010000041.1:0-7395 GCA_037386325.1 Candidatus Bathyarchaeota archaeon | reverse complement strand
TGATTAAATATTGCAGAACGTTGAGTGCTAAGAGTTTCATTGTGAGTGTAAAAATAAACTAGGAAAGAGCAAATATCTTAACAAAACCCAAAACCCAAAACATTCGTGTTTAACTAAAGGTCGGCAAAAAACAAGAAACTTGAAAATTCCAGATATTCAGTCTCATCTTTTGGATGTGACTTTAATTCTATAGATTCAATGAATGTAGTAATTGTTTTTCTATTGTTCTATAATTATTTTACGGGCGAGGGTTCTATATTAGTTTTTAAATCAATATGTTGACGAGTGAGTTGCTTGTATAGTATAGTGAAAGAGAGAATCATTTGTTGGTTCTCTATTTCAAATGAAATACCCAATGGAGGTGAAAAAATGAATAGTAAAATAGGTCAAAGTGTTAAGATTGTTTCTATTGTTGCCGTTTGTTTGTTAATTTTTACAATGGTTAATTCTACTTTGGTATTCGGTATTGAGGTTTTTGTTGATGACGAGGATGCAACCTTTGTTGGATCTTGGAATTATTCTACTGGGGTTCCTGGATATTTTGGTTCTGGTTACAGAACAAACTATGCAGCTAGTGGTTCAGATACGGCAACTTGGGAGGTTGATATTCCTACAGAGGGCTCTTGGGAAGTTTTTGTAAGATGGACTAGTTACAGTTCAAGAGGCACAAATGTTCCCTACACCGTAAATCATAAACTAGGATCAAATGTTGTTAGGGTAAATCAGCAACTTCTTAATGGTGTATGGTTTAGTCTTGGAGTATACAGCTTTGATGCGGGTATCGCAAGTGTTGTAATGTCTAATGATGCTGATGGATCAGTTTGCGCTGATGCAATAAGAATTGTGGAAGTTGTTCCTCCGCTAACAGAACCAATAGAAGTCATCTTAGACGAGCCAATAGACGTAACACTAGACGAACCAATCGATGTTACTTTAGATGAACCAATAGAAGTAACAGGGGAAACAATGAGGGGAAAAATATCAACATTAACAGTGGCACCAAACCAAGGAACAATTTTCGATCCGCTGGAAGAAAGGACTTCTCTCATAGGTGTTGAAGGTTATAAAGTTGCGCACGTGTGGTTCTATGAATTTTCTGGACAAGTACAATTACAAATTTTAAACAAGATGAACACGTTTGTTGGAAGCTTCGAAATTGAAGAAGAAGTTGTCGCACCGACTAACACAAACGGAGTATACACAGTAGAATTAACTGGGAACCTTTTGCAAATAAATTTGGAGAACACAGCCGCTGGTACACCAAGTTTTCCTGTATATCTGTATGTTTATCTTTTAACTGGATAAACAAACACCCTTTTTTTAAGAGTTAAATTTTAACACCAAACCCAAACTACTACGCGTTAACAAACTCTCTTTCCCATACTTCCTACTACTAACCCTCCATTTATAAACAAGAATAAAAAACCCACAAATAAACATCATAGCAAATGTCTTAAGCATATCAAATCATATGAAATACTTAATTGGTGATAAATGTGGATCTTGGAGGAATATTAAACGATTTTCTTTCTGATGTTACCGGTGCTTTGCCCGCTATAATAGCGGCTATCTTGGTGCTTATCATTGGGTATGTTGTTGGAAAATTTCTTGGAAGAGCAGTAAACAAAGTTGTCGAAAAGATGGGTCTTGAGAAAAGCTTTGAAGAAAGCGATACTGGAAAAGCTTTCAAAAAGAGCGGAATGGACTTGTCATCATTTATAGGTGGTATAATAACTGCGTTCATAATCGTAATTTCTGTAGTTCTTGCTATACAAATTCTTAACATTGGTGGAACAGTAGGAACTTTCTTAGTAGATATCGCAGGTTATTTGCCTAGGCTTTTAGGTGGAATAGTAATAATCGTCCTAGGAACCGTCCTTGTTGGATTCTTAGCAACTCTTGTAGGCAATACTCTAAAACCAGTTTTTCCCAAAGCTAAAGAAGAAATTGCTGATATGCTAAAAAATCTGTTACAGATCGGCTTAATCGCTGTAATTTTGCTGATGGCTCTTGACCTTATGCTACTCTCAGGAGACCTTGTTTATTCTTTGATTCTTGGTTTCGTAATTATTGGCGCTGGAATTGCTTTAACTGACGGATTAATCAAATCAATAACTGATGATCATAAAGAATTTGTTCCAGTTGCAGGATACGCAAAATTTGTCCTATACAGCATTTTCCTAATTATTGGTGCAGGAGCGATCTTCGCTACATTTGAAGGAGTAACAAACATTGTTGCAAACATATCATGGGCTTTCGCAATAGCTATGGGTATAATGCTAGTTCCCGTAATCTACAACCTAGCAAAGAAAATGACAAAAGAAACATAACACAAAAAGACCTTTCCATAATCCCATTCTTTTTTTCAGAAATACTCCCTTTTTTTCAAAGAATATTCTCCATAAAAAGAGAAAGAGGAGATTATAGAGTTTTTCTGATGCTTTGGTACCGAAGATTCTGAATTACCAGCCAACTGGGTAATCAACTAGTTCCTCAAAGTGATTTAATGCCGCAATTATCGTTGGAGCATTAGCATGACCACCGGGTACCACATATAGTTTGTAGTATTCTGAGCAACCAGCCTCAGCAACTGCATTTTCAAAAGTATGTACTTGATTAACCGAGAGTGGGTCACCAGCTCCAGTTACCGATATAATGGGTATACTTATTTCAGCATTGTCTACGGGATTCAGTCTCTCATAGTGTTGTGGTTTATCGTCATAGGTTCCACCACATTCAGCCTCCATATCCGCTACCATCTGCACGAGCATATCACGCAAAGGCCCGTACACCGCCTGTTCCTCGGGAGTCATTTCATCCCAGTCCGCAGTAATACCAGCAATAACCGCTATGGAGTCTGTGTAGCCCAGGACTATGTCTCTCATGCCAGAAATGTCAAGTACTCCATCATAGAGTTCTGGGTATTTCTCTCCAAGCAGTAACCCGATGAGTCCACCCATTGACTGCCCAACAATGAAAACTTTTCCTGTAACACCAAAGTTGCCGATAACATACTGTGTTAGCTGGTGAGTGCGAATCATGGCTTTCTGTATTGCGAACCCTCTTTCACCATAACTGGATGCAGCATAAGCATAACCTTCCGCAACTAAAGCAAAGGGCAATTTAAGGCCGACATAAGGTGGTGGTGGTTGTGGAAGGTTGTCCATTGCGAATTGTGCATCTGGATTCCAGTTAAATGCCATATATCCATGACAGCCAACAACCAGCATCCCATTCCAATTCTCATTAGGAATACGTATAACATAGTTTGCTCCACCAAGAGTACCAACATACTCAGTGTATCCGTCTCCGCCAGTAACTACAGGTTTTTTTGCATACGCTATTCCAAGTAAAGGGGTCGCTAGTATAGTTACAGCCATTAAGACAACAACTATTCCTATTTTCTTTTTCATTTAATCACCTCCCCTGTGATCATTTATAAGAAGAAGATCAACAAAATCTAGTTTGTTTTCTCCCCCCTTCATTTATTATTCAGTATATGTTGGATTAAAAATTTGGGTTGATTTAATAAACCTAATAAAAAAATGCAACTAAGGGATGGGTTGTTCACTCCATATTTCTTTCAAAAAAAGGGAAAGGGGTTGAACGATAATACTTAATATTATCATGAAAATCTGTAACCACAGTCTCTACAGAAAAATCTCTGAATTTCACCATTCTTTGTGTAGCGTATTCCATCTTTCCAGTTTCTTTTACTCTTGCATTCAGGACAGCTTATTTCTTCAATTTTACCTTTTTTCATTTTCTCCAATTCCATGATTTATGTGGATACTCAACCAAACAAAAAAAGGGGAATTTGCGGGAGAATTTGCCACTTTAGATAGTAATAGTTTTTACCTTACTAAATTAGGATTTATCAATATCCCAAAACAAATAGGTTGTATTTTGATCAAAATTTCCTAACTCGAAAAAACCCTATTTAGACCACATAAAATGCCAGAATTAATTATGTAAGGTTTAAGAGTAAGAATTTGTGGATTATTTTAAATTAAATCTTAGATTCTCTTATTGGAAGTGTTTTAGTGGAATCAGGAACTGAAGAAGGAAATCTTTCTGGAACACAAATAGAGCAAAGCAAGAAATCGAATAAGGTTATTCTGATCACCGTTCTGATAGTTGCTGCTATGCTAATTGGTGTTTTAGCTTATTTTTTCTTTATTAATGGAGGAATTTTTGGAGGAAACCAAGAATGGTATTTCAAAGGAGCTTATGCAACCTATGAAGGATCTACAAATATTCTTTTTACTTCAATTGATTTTTCAATGAGATTAGAAATTGTGGATCTTAATAGTACACATCTAAAAACCTTATCAGACATTGAATTGGATGCTGGAATATTAGGTAAATTACTGGATGAGCAGAACACTACTTGGATTTCAAAAGAGCAGATCAATGAAATTGGATTTGAAGATTTAGATTCTTTTATTCTTATTGACACTTACGAAGATCAAGTATATTTGCAAAGTATTGGAACAAAAGACTGCACTGTATATGTTTATTCTTCAACAGACAATGAAATGGCAATGACTATTACATTATATGTTGATAACCAAGTAAACTGGCCAATTAAATTCTCAATAAACATGAATCCAGAAAATATCGACTTTAACTTAGATATTCCAGGTTTAGACTTGCCAAACACAAACATTCTTTTTGAAGTAGAGCTAACAGACACAAACATTCCAGACTTAACTTAAATCTACATAACGATCTCTAAACATACATGAAGCAATATAGACGATTGGATATAATCTGAATAAATTACGTTTTAGTTTCAGTTATCTCTCAGCTACTTTTTTGTCTAATTAAAGCAACCAATCAAATACTTTTTCAATAAATCTGCTTTACATGAGGAAAATTAAAGGAACTATCATGATTGAATGTGATGTTTGCTGGAAAATCAGAGCAGGTACTTCTTTTAAAACGTGTTATAGATGCAGTTTTACTGCATGTTTAATTTGCAGATATTTCTTAAGTTTTAGATGTCCAGTATGCGGAAGCGATTTCATAAAACCAGTTCCACTAGAATAGAGAAATGAAAAATGGAAACTCAACTTCACAAAAGTCTCAAAAATACAGTGGCAAATGAGCTTAAAAACCGAAAATATTCAATCTATTTTGAACCTTTAGAATCTCCTATCAACTTGTTATGGTGGCATTCTTATCGTCCAGATGTTTTAGCAATAAAAAATTTCGAAAAAAAGATTCAGATTATACTGGTAGAATGTGAAACTAAACCAAACAAAAAACGTTTAAAACAAAAGATGGTTACTATTCGAAAAAATCTGTCGTTACAAAAACAACTTAACCAAAAAACTAAATTTCTTCCATTATTGGTGATTCCGCCTTTTAATCTTTCAAAAATTCTTTGCTTGGACGTTCGAAGATTTTGGGAAATTTGGATAATCAACAGTCTAGGAATAATTAATCAAAAAATCAATCCAATAATCCAATTAAAGAAATAATCAAAATGTACATTCTTTAAGGAATAACCCAAAACTTTTCGATTATTTTGAAGTCTATGACTTTGATATAGAACTGAAACAATTCAGAAATTATTTTTCTGATTTTTTTATTTTATGTCCACAGTTTGCGCAATAATAGAGATTACTTTCTGATTCAAGTTCTTGACTAATACAATCTATAGTAGCTTTGCAAATGGGACAAGTAATAACTCTTTTAATAGAAAATCCTTGTAGAATTTCTT
The DNA here is from genome assembly GCA_037386325.1 of Candidatus Bathyarchaeota archaeon. Classification (GTDB taxonomy): domain Archaea; phylum Thermoproteota; class Bathyarchaeia; order Bathyarchaeales; family Bathyarchaeaceae; genus Bathyarchaeum. Next base: position 1,667 of record JARRMB010000041.1, on the reverse strand, counting down.
CAACTGTGTCTCTATATATCTCACCCATAAAGACGCACCTAATGACCCATTAAATCATCAAAATAATTCCCTTATTTGCACTGTTTCAAATTATCGCATATTCCCGTTTTTGACATATAATAATCATTTTCAGATGAAATATTAATCTCTAGTAAAACCAATGAAAAAAGTTCAAATATTATACTGTAAAAATGAAACAAATAATTAGTCAATTTTTTTGCTATTTACATGTCTAGTATTATCCATGCAGGATCGTGGTCACTTCCATCTCCTAAATGTCTTCTTCTACGATCAATCCAAGCATCTTTGAGTTTTGAAGATAATTTTGGGCTAATCCATATCTGATCATAAAGCTCGTATTCAGCGGGTTGGTTTGATTTTTTATATCGATGAGTCCAGGATGTTGTTTGCGGTGGTGGATCATCATCTTTTGCTGGTCTTGTTTCTTTGGGATTTTCAAGTGAATTTGTAAGTTGAAGTTCTTGGTCTTCTGTAAATGACTGTAAACATGGAGAATTCGGAGGATCGTTCATGTCTCCTAGAACAATGAAATTACTATTTGGTCGAGTTTGATCTTTGACAATTTCGGTGATCATTTCAGCTTGTTGAGTCCGTCGTTTATTATTTGAAGCTTCTCCAGCATTTGGGTCCTCTGTAAAATCTACATAATGACTTTTAAGATGATTATTAAAGATTGTAAATAGTTTCTTGGTTCGGGAAGAATTAAGAATATCAACTTGAAGTAGATCTCTACCAAAAACAGTTTTGTCTGGATCATTTGGATGAACTTTATTTTGCCAAGAAGTAATTCCGCCTAAAGGAAGCTTAGATAAAAGTCCAATGTCAATGAGGCGTGGATCATTTCCTTCAACCAATGTAATATATGGATACATCCAGTTGAGGTATTCTCTATTGAACTGATGAATTGTATCTATATCTTCAACTTCTTGGATTGCTAACACATCGATATCAATTGTTTTGATTCTGGCTGCAATTCTTTCGGTATCTATAAGTTTTTTTGCATTAACTAATCCGCCTCTATATGTTCTAATTTTCCATGTATCAGCAGGTGTGAATTCGTAAGCAACTTCACCGTTCAATGTAGTGTCAAAATCTTTTATTGCCTTAATTTCACCTTTGAAATTATATCGAGAAAAAAGATTGTTTAGATTAAATGTTCCAACAGAAATTAACAAAACACTTCACCCTGTATTTATACTATCTTGCAATCTAAACTTATTTTTTGCTATAGTCTTCGATTAAGAAATTGATTTACACACTAATTCTGAAGAATATTTATTCAAATCTTTTTTAAGCAGCTCATAAATTCAAGATTCTCGAAGATAGTACAATCTTGTGTATGCGACTTTTCTCTTAAAATCAAAATTTTCAGCTAAATTATATAGAAATTTTCTGATAACCCAATTAGGGATTTCCCGCACATTGGAAAGGGAATTTCTAATCTCTTTAAGATTTTTTCATCGCATTCAATTTATGCTTCATTTAACCAAATAAAAGCTATCAGCCTAATTCAAAATTGAAGCAAAAGCGGTCAAAGGCGAGCCTCATCGCCTTAAGAAACTGAAAATGTATAAACAATAGATAAATATTTTCTTAAGTTTGGGGTTAAAATTTAACTTTTACGCATAATATTATAACATCTAGTG
>JARRMB010000040.1:0-19900 GCA_037386325.1 Candidatus Bathyarchaeota archaeon | reverse complement strand
CTTCACTTCTTCTGTGATGTCTTTTCCTGCTTGGTGGCTACCCATGTGATTACCGTTACCCCAAAGACCACTCTGTGAGAGGTCATAGACTTTTCCCTGATAAGCCACATATGCTGGCTTACCATCTTTACCATTGTATTCTTCAAGCTCTTTAATAGTGAACTTAAGTTCCGTCAAATTCTTCACCTTAATATCTTGCTCAGAAATCTCTTCAGTTTCAATCTCTTTTACTTGGGAGATATCTTTATTATTCTTTTCTAGTATGCTGAAGCGTCCTTCACCTAAGTACTTGAAATGCCCATGAAGTCTTCTTGTGGAAGGCCAATGACCACTAAAAGGATGATTAGGTGTCATTGCTATAACATTTGAACGTATAGTTACTTCTGGAATTTTAGAATTCTTTTGTTGAACTTTTCTGATTATATCAATTGGTGTAAAAGTTCCATTGATTTCTTTTGCTGCGTCAAAGACGTACTGCCATATAGGCTTTCCATATTTTGGCAAATGAATTCACCTACTCAAGTATTCAAATGATTTAATATATTTAAAATACACAAAGATTGCCTTTAAGTAATTATTTACTAATTAGGTTAGCTAGATCTTAATTTGTGTTATAACTCAATTTTAGAAACTGAGTTATCGGTTACTTTGTTGCTACCAATACTTTGAACCATTTAAAGCCAGGCAAAGAGTGAACAGATATTTCTCTAAAATTAGCTTCTTTACATAAATTCTTCCATTGTTCAAAACTGATGCAGTATTCACCATCGTTTAAAATATGTTTTTTACCGTTATCATACATTCTGCTAAATGCTTCTGGTCCGCCTTCAGTTAAAGCTAGAACAAATTCTTCTTTTAACCATTTTAGCATTCTTATTAACCGATTGGGGTCACTTATGTTTCCTGTTGTATCCATATCGATGTCTCCGAGAACAAATTTCCCTTCTGGTTTCAAAATATGATATATCTTCTTGATTGAAGGGTACTTGTCTTTGAGATGATGCAAAGTGACAGTGGAAGCAATTATATCGAAAGAATCTGAGTTAAAATCAAGTGTTTGAGCATTTTCGAGTTTAAGGATAATTCTGTTAGATAAAACTAATTCATTGATTTTCTTCTGAAAAATTGATAACATTTCCGGTGAGTTGTCTATACCTGTAATATAACAGTCTGCTTTTTCAAGAAATTTAAGAGATAAAAGCCCTGTTCCACAACCAATATCAAGAACTTTTTGATTATTTTTTACCTTTGATAATCTAACAACAAGGTTTAGCAATTTATGATGTCTATTTATTTTCCCTAAAGTGTCATCATATTCATTTGCCCAATCTTTGAACCATTCTGTTGTATCTTTTTTATTGTTTTCCATAGTATTTACACCAAATTTGAAATAGATTATATAATCTTGTGATAATTGTTGAGTGAAGATTGCTATAAAAATCAATACATGGTTAATAATAAAATCTTAATAAATTGCTTCCCATATTCTATTGAATGGTGAAAGAATAATGTTATGTATTTTCTACGTAAAAGAAAGCAACGAATGCACTGCAAGCCATGTTACATCAGCAAATTGGAAAATAGACGGAGACACATGCAAACAATATTGTGCAACAAATGAATTTGACAGATGCCCCCGCTATAGAGCAATAATGGAGTACAATAAGGCTACACATTAATAGTTAGGATATAATTAGTTAATCGAAAAATTTCGCTATTTTCTTTTTGTTTTTGCTTTGCATTTGCACTTGTTTGATATTAGCAATATTTACTTGTTTTTCTTTACTTTGGCTTGGACTAAAAACACCGAAATAGAATCTGTTTCTCACATTTTCTCTTTAGAGCCTAAAAATGATTTGAATAGTAGGTGTTTCATTTTTTGGAATGGTTATTCCACAATGTCCCTTAAATTAATCACAACACGTATTATGATCAAAGGAGGAAATAAAATGCAAAAAATTGTAAGTATAGCAATAATTCTCCTAATTTTCGGTAGCATCATATGTGGAACTGTAGCAGCTGAAATTAGTCCAGGACCAGCACCTAATTCAGGAGATGGCATTCCATCGGGTAACCAGTATATTCAACCAGAGAGTCCTGGTGATGGACCCGCTCCCAACGCAGGAGACGGCATTTCAGACGGCAGCGGATTTTAAATTGAATAATTAATCATCCCCTTTTTTATTTTTTAAAAAATAAATTATTCAACAGCTACAATTTAAGAAACCGGATAGTTGCGTTTGAAAATTTAATTTTGTATTTTTTTCTCTAATTATTTAAGACATAGTTCATAAAACAGGTTTTTAAATCAGGTTAATGGAATTCGCACAGAGGACAAGTTATGATATCACCCCGCAGTAAACCAACAGATTACTTTTTTTCCCACGGTTTAAATTTTACCACAAAAACAAAATTATAAAAACTGAAACAATAAGCAGCTGCGGAGAAAAATAAATAATCAACAACAAACATACGTACTAACGATCAAAATAAGGCAAGGATAATCATGAAAAAAGATGAACACAAACCCACAACAACAGACGCAGGGATTCCAGTAGCCAGCGAAGAATTTTCTCTTACAGTGGGACCTAATGGCCCAATTCTGCTGCATGATCACTACCTAATGGAGCAGATGGCTAACTTTAACAGGGAAATGATCCCAGATCGCCAGCCCCACGCAAAGGGTTCCGGGGCTTTCGGATACTTTGAAGTTACCAATGACGTTAGCGCTTATACAAAGGCGGCTGTGTTCCAACCAGGCACAAAGACCGATGTTTTAGCTCGGTTCTCTACCGTGGCTGGCGAGAGCGGTAGTCCTGATACTTGGCGTGATGTACGCGGATTTGCATTGAAGTTTTACACTACAGAAGGAAATTATGACATGGTGGGAAACAACACTCCTGTTTTCTTTGTACGCGATCCTATGAAGTTCCAGCACTTCATCCATTCCCAGAAGCGCCGAGCTGATAACGGTCTTCGCGATAATGATATGCAGTGGGATTTCTGGACACTTTCACCAGAGTCAGCCCATCAGGTTACCATCTTGATGAGCGATCGTGGAGTCCCCAAGAGTTATCGATACATGAATGGCTACTCGAGCCACACCTATATGTGGATTAATGCCAAAGGAGAACGCTATTGGGTTAAATATCATTTTAAGACAAACCAGGGTATTGACTTCTTAACTCAGGAAAATGCTGACAGAATTGCTGGTATAGATGCGGATTATCATCGTCGAGATTTGTTTGAAGCGATCAAACGAGGGGATTACCCCAGTTGGACCATGAAAGTCCAGATCATGTCCTTCAAAGAAGCCGAAACTTACCGATTTAATCCCTTCGATCTTACAAAGGTATGGCCCCATGGAGACTATCCAGTCCAAGAAGTGGGTCAGTTGACACTAAATCGAAATCCCAGCGATTTTCAAGCTGAGATTGAACAGGCAGCATTTGAACCAAACAACCTTGTTCCAGGAATCGGTCCGAGTCCAGACAAGATGTTGCTTGCCCGCTTAGTTTCCTATTCCGACGCCCACCGGGCTCGTCTTGGGGTCAACTACAAACAGATTCCGGTTAATAGACCCAGAGTTTCAATACACAGCTACAGCAAAGGTGGAGCGATGCGAATTAATAATGTATCCGATCCAGTGTATGCACCAAATTCAAAGGGTGGCTTCAAGGCCGACTCTGAAAGATATCCCGAAGTAGCCATCTGGAGTGCCAACGGCGAGTTTATCCGTTCTGCCTATACCAAACGTAAGGATGACAACGATTTCGGGGACATTTGAAAAACGGGGTATCCGAACCGGTTCTGCAGCGGGCTTTCGAATACTGGCGCAACATCGATAAAGAAACCGGCGACCGCATTGTCAAAGGTGTAAAAGGCGAATAATCAGTTACGGATGAATTCATCATGGCTTGATTTCAGGCTAACTAATTGTTATTCCCTATTAAATGTAAAAACTTTGGGAAGGAAAAAATGAGATAACAAATTGGATTATGAGATTTCTATTTATCATTTTCTTCTCTTAGTTGTTCAGGAATCTGTGCTTTTGCTTTCGTCCAATAATATTTAAAAACGCCCTTTGACCATTCCATAGCTACTTCATTTGTTGACCTAAATCCAGTGTAATCGAATCCTCCCTTTAATCGAGGGAATGCCATAGCTGCAGCTTCATTTTCAGATAAGCATAAGAAGATATCAATTGTTTCTAAGAATCGATTTTCTAATTTTCTTTTTCTACTTGCTTTCTCAAAAATAGGATTATTTACTAATTCTCGCACATCGTTCGAGGGAACATAATTTTTTGGCATCAGAAGTCTAAATTTCACGCCCCTTTCAATCGCTTTTTTCAAATAAGGTATAGTACTTGCTAAAACTTGGTCTGTGAGAATCCAAACAAACTCTTCGGCATTAGCAATCATTTTTTCTACATTATGAAACGCTGCCATTACATCTTTTACGGATTCACAACCATCAAGAAGCCCTAAGCTTGCCCGAAAAATTTTGGGTAATTCAATTAACGTGTGAGTTCTGAAGTATTTGCGATTTTCAAAAAGAAATCTGTATCCCGAAAGAAGGTTAAGTACTTCCTCTCCATAGGACGTAAGGTGAAAAGAACCTTCAACATCTTTTATTATTAATTTAGTTTTGAATAATCTAGTGATATTTCTTGAAGTCTCTTGAACAGTGAAGTCGAGCTTACTAGAAATATGTGAAAGTCTGAGTGGAGTTTTCTTTAAGAGAAAGAGTATATCTAGGCGATCAGTGCTGGAAAGCTCAAAGAGCAAACTATTATAATTTTTCAATAAATAGCCTCTTTAACAAATATTTCATATTCGGAGTTTCATACCCAATTATGATATTTCATACTTACTATTGAGGTTGATTTATCATATTTAATATGAGCATGTTCTTTGAGGTAAAATATATGGGCAAAAGAATTGAAGAGCATTCATTTTCCATCGAAATGAAATCAAAAGATTCAGTTAAAACTTTAACATTTACAGAAAAAGAAAAAGGTAATGTTCTTTTTGAGGGATTTCTTGGAAGCCTTAAGAAGGTTTCTATGGTTGAAGACGTAATGCTAGAAATTGAAGGACAAAACGGAGTCATCAAACTGGATATAAACTCTCAAGATATTGAAAAAATTGTTAGTCCAAAAAACAAAAACAAAGAAGGTATAACTCATTGAATAAACAAAAAATAAGAAGCATATTAATGGTAGTCATGTTTGCCCTTTTTCCAATAATCTATTACTTCTTTTCGCCATATCTAGTAATAATGGGAGCTTCTGAAGGAATCATATCAGGCAGTCTGATAGTATTTGCATCATTGTTTATATCTTCACTATTCCTAGGAAGAGCATTCTGCGGATGGATATGCCCAGCAGGTGCAACCCAGGAACTATGCATGAAAATAAGAAACAAACCTATTGCAAACGGAAAAAAGAACTATATCAAATATACCATCTGGGTTCCTTGGATAAGTATTATCATTCTGATGTTTATTCAAGCGGGAGGAATATTAGTTATTGATCCATTATACCAAACCTACTATGGAATCTCAATAACCAACATGGAATCACTTATCCTGTTTGCAATAATATCAGGAGGAATAGCAGCAATCGCATTAGTTGCAGGAAAAAGAGCAGCTTGTCACACCATATGCTGGATGGCGCCATTCATGATAATCGGAAGAAAAATCAGAAATGCAACAAACTTACCTGCTCTACAATTAAAACCACAAGCTGAAAAATGCATCAACTGCAAAATATGCACTAAAAAAATGGAAAATACCGAATGCATACTATGTGGATCTTGTGTTGATAACTGCCCCAAAGGAGCTATCCAATACTCCTTTGGTCAACAAAAATAGAAAAAAAGTCAAAAAGACCAATATTGAGGAAAAAATCTTATATAGAAAACGTATAGGTCTTTTCATTATTTTTTCTTACAGTATATCAGGGCTAATTTAAATTCAAAATGTATAGGTTACAAAATACTGTTTTGGAACACCCTACTTATCGATAATTTTTGGAGTATTAATCATAGTTGTACTTGAAGGATTGAATAATGAGAAAAAGAAAATTGATGGTTGTTTAAAGAAAACAATAATTAGTTTTTAGCATATTTCATGGTTATAGTGGTAAATTTGGGTTTTGAAAAAATAACTCATTCTCATGTTTGTCATATTGCCACAAGTGATTCAGTAAAACAGTACAAGCTTCGAAAAAGAATTGCGTGGTTGTCCAATAAAGAAGGACGAAAACAAGAATTTATTTCACTTTATATTCCTTCAACTGCATCAATGGAAAATATAATCAGAAACCTCAAAAATAAATCCAAATTTATAAAATTACAAGACGAACGTGCTAATGACCGAGTTAAAGATGTTATTAAACATATAATCAAACATCTGAAAGAGAAAAAAGAAATCCAAAAAAATGGACAAGCGATATTTGCTGGAACCTTAATTGATGAAAAACAGGAAAATGCAGTTTTAGCTGTTGAAGAAATTATTCCACCAGAACCTATTGTAGCATATTTTTTTGAAATAGATCATCATTTCCATTTAGAACAATTAAGGAAAATGTTACGAAATCCTAGAGTTGTAGGTTTTATTGCTTTAGATTCAAAAGAAGCTAGTTTTGGCTTACTCAACGGTGACCATTTTGAAGTACTTAAAACCATTACATCTGGAATAGCTGGAAAATCCGGAAAAGGTGGACAAAGCCAAAGAAGATATGAAAGAGAAACGAAAACCGATTTTGTAACAGGTAATTACTTGCACTATGAGTTGAAAGATGTCCTCTTGGATATATACGACACACAATCTGCAGATAAAAAGGGATTAACAGAGTTGCTTGAAAAATCTTCAGAACCCTTGAAAAATCTGTGCTTTCCTGAAGAAAAAATGTTAATGAAGCGTCTTTTACATGAATTGCACAAAGAAAATGGTTTGGCAATATACGGACTAAATGAAGTACTAGCTGCAATAAACAAAGGTGCAGTAGAAGTTGTATTAGTAATAGACAATACAGAATTTAGTGAAATGATTGTTACTTGTAAAGTGTGTGGATTATCTAAGAAGAAAATATTAACTAATAACAATAAGCCTCAAGCAATTCAGGAAATGATATCCATCCCCTGCGAAAAGTGTAATTCTAAAGAATATGAAGTCGAAGAAAAAGATATCATAGACGTCTTAGAAGATGCAGCTTCAAAAACAGACGCAAAAGTTGAAATCATATCTACAGAATCAAAAGAAAAAGATCAACTTAGAGTATTAGGAGGAATTGCAGCTCTTTTAAGATATACCTAGTAAAGATTTTCTTAAATAACAATTTAAACTCAAATTTTAAACATTAGTGTTCGGTTATAAATTGTAATCTATTATTATCAATCAACCTTCTTTTTTCGGAAAAACTTGTCATTATTCTATTCTCTCTAACTTTTTGAATCCAATATAAAGTAGAAAAATTCCCACTAACGAAAAAACCAGGGTTAAAAAGAGATGGTCAAATAACCCAGCAGTGAAAGTGTCTATACTTGGAAAAATTTTCCCAAAACTCAAACCTAACTTTGATAGACCAATCTCAAGCCCTATCGTGGAAAAAAGAATCACCATCAGGTTTATGATGATACCTAAGTTGCGTTCTCGTGATTCTTCAGCGAAAATCGGGTTAATGATAGCTAGTCCTAGAACTACAGTAACTAAAGCTAAAGTTCTAAGTGCACCCCAAACTACGTTGATTAATAAGATCTCTAACCCAAACTGAGGAACTAGGATAGTTGATCCAGCAATCAAAATAGCAGCAATTGGAATTGCAACCAACCAACCTTGTAGGAGTCTTGCTTTTACAAACTTCCAAAGTCCAAACGGTGATTTCTTAAATATGAAAAGAGTGTTTTTTCCTCTGCTTACAGTTCCAACAACAAAGGCAGCAAGAAATGGAATTCCCATCTCGCTTAAGAATATCAATTGATCGAAGGGTTCTGAAGGAAAGTCTGAAATGAACACTCTAATTAGTATTACAAGCCCCACAGCATAGATGATCCATGATAAGTTTTCAAGTCTTCTACTATAATCCTTGAATATAGAAGATAAGATAGATCCAAATGACTTTCCACCTCCCACAAATCTAATTGTTTTATAGAAAAGACCATCTGGCTTTGCAATAGAAGATGTAAAATTAAAGGTATCAAGGCTGTAGGCACGATTGGCTACTTTTGTACCTATCCATAGAACTGCCATGAAAAATATTAGGAGTCCTCCAAATAATGTCAAGGTCTCAAAACCAACCATCCCGATATTACCGGGATTAGAGGCAAAACCTACAAAAATTTCCGCGCTCCAAGAACTAGGCAATATACTAAGTGCTGTTCTAACCATTTGACTGGTTCCTGGATTTGCTAATGCTTCAGGAAGGCCGCCTCCGATAATCGCATACATTACTGCAATCATGGGTAAAACGATGATTACTGAAAGAGCTCTTCCAAGATCCTTTCCTCTAGCAATTTTTCCAAGCTTTGTTCCTAGGACTGCAGAAACAACAACACCTATCCAAAAAGCCGATAGAAACGTTATAACAAAAACCACGACTATTATTGCAATTTGAGCCATATCTAATCCTAGTGGAGCCAAAAAAGCTGTGAAAGTGCCAGTGACTACAGCAATTGCAACAGCATAAAAAGGCATTTTGCCCAGAAATTCACCTAGAAGCACATCACTCGGCTTTACAGGCGCCGCTAAGAAAATCTCTATTTGTTCTGTTTTCATTTCTCTCAATGTGTTACTAATTGGAAATAAAATCATAAAGAAAAAGAACATGAAAAGCATAATCTGAACTAAGGGAACTGCAGCTTGAGTTATTATAAAAGCGAGAAAATCATCAATGAATGGGTTAACAATTGCAGGAGCGATAACCCCAACATAAACAACTAGTAATCCAATAGCCAAGTATAGGAAGTAACTTCTGATGCTCCGTATGGAACTTGTGCTAATTCGGTATTGATTTCTTGCAACCACAAGCCACTTAGGGGATGCCACTCTTCTGTTCCCTCCATGCCAATAGTTCCTTCTCTTCCACACCTCCCGTTATGGCAATGAAAGCCTCTTCTAATGTCTTCGTTTTAGTTTCAGCAATAATTTGTTTTACAGTACCTATTGCGATGAGTTGACCTTGGTTTATTATCCCTATTCGGTCACATAACTCCTCTACAACAGGAAGAATGTGACTACAAATGAAGATGGTTTTTCCTGCAGTATCGGCCAACTTCTTTATCAGATCTTTTACCATAAGGGCAGCACGAGGATCCAACATTGATGTAGGTTCATCAAAGAATAGAATGGGTGGATCGTGAATCAGAGATGATGCAATCAGCACTTTCTGTTTCATTCCTCGGCTATAACCTTCGAGCAGATAGTCCCTTCTCGGGTATAAGCCAAATAGCTTCAGTAAATCTTCTATTCTTTCTTTTAGAATATCGGTTTGGACATCATAAAGAGCCCCCATAAATTCTAAAAACTCAGAGGCACTAAGTTTATCGTATAATCCTGGAGACTCAGCAAGTAGGCCTGTTACTTGTTTTACTTCAGTTTCTTTCGTGATGATGTCATAACCATTTACTGTAGCTGAACCGCTGGTGGGTTTTATGATACAATTTAATAAACGGACAGTAGTTGTTTTGCCAGCTCCATTTGGTCCAAGTAGACCAAAAGTTTCACCCTCATGTATTTTTAGATCCAGCTCATTTACAGCCTTTATCTCGTTATCTTTACCATAAAACTTAGATAACTTATCTGTGCGAATTATGACTTTCTTTGATTTGTTATTCAATTTCCATTTCCCTCAAGAACATTGATTATTTTGGCAAATCACTAAAGACCTGCTTTAATTTTTGTTGATATTCTTTGAAAGAATCGCGTCCTTTTTTGGTGAGTTTAAGTGCAGTATGTGGTTTTCTTTCAATGAACTCTTTTACAATTTCAACATAACCCGCTTTTTCTAACTTGCTTAAATGGGCTGATAGATTACCGGGGGTCATTTGGAGTTGGTGTTGAAGAAATAGGAAATCTGCACTTTCAACAACATATAGTTGAGTCATAATCATCAATCTCGTAGGTTCATGAATAATTCGGTCAATGTTTTTCAGGTTAGATGGATTTTTGGGCATTGATTTTGTCACCTTGTGGTAATGGATATTTTCGTATGAACTGCAGCAAAAGAGTGAAGCCACTAATGATGATTACAAACCCTATGGTTAATAAGAAATATTCAAATGGAATTGTTATAAAATGACCTGTAAAGAAAAGGATAAAGATTAACAGTCCATATCCGTAAAGTCGCTTGAGACCCATTGTGTATGCGAATAGGCTAGATACGATTAATGCTCCAATGCTGATGATTAGCATGCTATTTGAAATAAAGAAATCTCTTAATGTTAATGCCCAGCCTTCTCCCATGGATGTTCCTAAACCAAACACCATGAATACTCCTAGGCCTGCTACCATTAGTCCGATGAATATTGCCATCATTTTGTTTACACCTCTAATTCCAAAGTTTACATAGCCAATTCTGGGCATGGTTATTCTTTTCTTTGCTGAAATCCAAATTGGTATCATAATTGCTGGAAAAATTGCTGGAATTATAAACCACATGTTAAAATCGGTCATTGTCATTAATGAAATGCCTATCCCAAATAATAGAACATAAATACCGATGAAAATGTCGAGTAAGCCGTCTTGGTGGTATGACATGTAAGTCTTTTTCTCTATATCCCTCAAACTATTTTTGTTAGTCAACTAAATCACCAAATAATACAAACTACATACAACTATAAAAGACTTTGCATCACAAAGTAATTTGTGAATTATAAATAGAATTCAATTTCAAACCAATATGCATACCTTATTAAATAAATAATAAAACATTTTTCAAAATAACCTAATTTTTCAAAATAATGGTTTTTGATTGGATGCATAAGATTTAGACAAGGAGCCAATGGAGACAGTAGCTATCTTGAATTTCTCGCAAACTCCCGTTTTTTTGCGCTTACTGAAAGCATAGCCTATTAACAAAAAGGGTTTTATGAAACCATAATCATGCGTATGCTATGTCGTCATCGTACATTGCTCCAAATTGTCCTTGCCGTGAAAAAGAGTGTTCACTTCACGGAAAATGTGTAGAATGCGTAAAGCATCACACAGAGAAAGGCGACGACCCCTTCTGTGCAAGATAATCGCCTTAAGAATTGTGTATTTTCAGTTTTGTTGAGTGTAGATTTAGCGACAGCGCAAATAAAACCAACAAATTCATTACTTAATTATAGACAGAAATTCATCAAGAACTATGGCAATACACGATATGCGCATATATTGAAATAAATAATGAGAAATAAAAATAGGAAAAACAAGTTTTGAGCGACATAAAAAAGATAAAAAACAAATTGACAATAATTTCTAAACAGCCTAAGGTGCGATTAATGATAAAGTTTAGGTAGTAGAATATTTTTTTGGGAATATAAATAGGTCACCGTTTAAGATTGAAAGAATACCTGTGGAGATATATAGTGAATAAAAAAATATTGTTAAGAGGAAATGGAGACTTCACCGACGAGCAATTTGAGCAGGTTTTAAAAGCTAATGATGAAAGACATATGATGCTCTCATTAGGCTTGACTACGTCTCCTGGTTGTAATATGCGATGTGTTTTTTGTTACAGTGATAGTGGGACAAGGGAAGCGGGTAACGAAATCTGGGAATTAATGGATTTAAAGGATTTTGAAAAAGCGATAAAAGAATCAGCAAAATTAGGCGCTCAATCAGTCATTTTGGTCGGCATAGGAGAAACGCTGATGGATAAAAAAATTCGACAAATTATTGAGATGATAAGCACTAATGGAATGTATCCTTTGGTTTTCACTAATGGCACATTGCTTGACAGGGATATGGTCAAATTTCTTCGCAGAAATCAGACTACAATTTATCTTTCCTTGAATGCTGTAAAAGAGGAGATTTTTGAAAAAATCTCAGGTTCGAAGGGACTTTTTCATAAGGTTATGGAGGGTATTGATAATTGTTTGGATGAAGGGTTTGGTCAAATTACTGAACATAATGGACATCAAGTGACAGATTTTGCTGTAAATACTATGGTAATGAAAGAGAATTTGGACCACATTGATGAGATAAAGGATTTTTGTAATCGAAAAAATATCTTATTTACTTGTCGTTTACCAGAAAAACTTGGCACAGCTAAGGATAGCTGGGACTCACTGATTGCTGGTAGTTTGGAAGAGGAAGAAAAAATGAAGAATATTGCTATGAAGCATTCTTTGGGGGGCGAGGTTTTTCGTACCGATTTTGGTTGTTTGTTTTGGATTGCCGGTGTCTTGTTAGGAGTAGATGGAAAAGCTAGATTGTGTTATTCGTTGAATAACAAAAAGGATTTTGGAAATATCAAAACAGACAGTATGTTAGAAATAATGGACTATTTCTGTCCAATTCATGCTGAAATGGTTTAACTTTTAATCGGAATTTGCTTAATAATGATGGATGTTACAATTTTTCAAAAAAAGAACGCATTACCCAAAGGTGGATTCATTGAGAGAAATCCAAATCTTTCCTACCTTTTAACTGCAGATAGAATTGGTAAAGAAAGCGTTTTGATTGATGCAAATCTTTTTACTGAACAACTTGAGAACGAGTTGAAAGAAAAACGCAGCACTTTAAAAAGTGTTTTCCTAACTCACCTTCACGGGGATCATATTGCAGACTTGAAATCTGTTGCTGAGTCGTTTCCCTTAATCAAAATCTATGTTAACAAACGTTCCAGTCAAGCTCTAGAATCTACGGGGTTAAAAAACATCAACCCTTTAGAAGATGGCCAGATTGTTTCATTGCAAAACCTAGAATTAGTTACCATGTTTACTCCTGGACACACATATGATTCACTTGTTTTATGGTCCCCTACACACAAAATATTGTTTACTGGTGATACTTTATTTGGTGGAGGTATCGGCTGCTGTGACTATCATAACGGAGGAAATCGCAATATTTTTTATTCAACTTTACAAAAATTGCTACAGAAACTAAATCCTGAAACAGATATCTATCCTGGACATTTTTCAGAACACTATCTCTGCTCACCTCCTTACCCTCTTTCCAGAGAACTTTCTAGTAATCCATATTTAGTTAATGTATCAAAAGGAAAAAGAGGGGATTTTGATCGCAGTTTAAAAGAATTTTCATTAGAATTTGAAAGTGATGACCATTTCTTATTGACTGAATCAGACATTGACCTTATTTGTGAATTAGAAAATGAGGCGTGGATACCTGAATTACGAGCATCCAAAGAAACAATTTTAAAAAGATTACAATTAGGACATAAAATGCTAGCTTTAGGTAAGGATAAAAGTTTGTTGGGTATGATATCTTGGAGATATGATGGTTTTTCTATCAAAGACGATCCCAGTAAATTTCCTAATGTTTTTACTGAATTTTCGCTAAAAGAATCTACGCCTAAACCTAAAGCAAAGTCCGCCTTTATTTACAATTTAGGTGTTAGAGGTTCAGCGCGTAAACAAGGAGTAGGTAGCTCGCTTTTGCAATGGGCTTTTGAGATTATTAGGAATGACGATATAGAACAGGTATTTGTAGACAGTCGCATACCTTCCTACCAAGGAAGCAATTTTGGTGAATTTGAAAATGTCTCTCCAGCAGATGAATTTGCAGAGACAGTTAAAAGTTATCTTTCAAAAAACGATATTCCTGAAAAAGAAGAGTTGTTAGTTGATCCGATTTTACGTTTTTATACGATTAATGGTTTCCGTCCTTGGTTGATAAAAAATGAGTTTATCCAAGATGAATCAAGCGGAAATATACGCATAATTTGCTATATCAACATTGAACATGAGCGCATGTAAGCACTGGGATTTCCTTGATCTGAGTGGGAACTATTTTTTTCTATAGTTTGCGGGGATTGATACCTTCTTTTTTTCTTTCTTTTTTTGTTTCTTTTCACGAAGGGCTTGTTTGTGCTTCTCGATACCTTCTGTTTTTTCTTTCTTGCTTCTTCTGCTCAACTTGTTTCCTCCATTTGAATAGACTAAACTGAATTCTTTATGTATAGTTGCACTGGGAACAGGTATAAAATTGTTTTTAATGCATAACCTTTCCAGAAAATCCAAATAATAGACCCCGTCACAACGGGGTGGGGTCGCGGGGATTTGGACACGGGACAATTGTGGATGTCAACTGCGGAAAATCTCACAACTCCCCTTTTTTAAAAGAATTAATTGGTTGAACTTCATACATTTTGTGATGAGTCTCTTGGGGTTAGAAAAGTTACAAATAAAATTCATGGAAGGCGTAGATTTTAGGGGACCAATTGATGGAAGGCGTTATACTCTTACACAATTCAGATTTTTCAGGTGACTTATTTCTCTCTGTTGGATTAGAGTTTGATAGGAAAGCGAATTCGGGATTTTATACACGACTTATGAGAGATGAAGTATTGGCTGAGTGGCTAAAACGAGAGGGGAAATTTTCTCTTCATGTTTACTGTCATGTTAGTGGAGGAATAATATTGGGCACTGCTGGTTGGCGGTACTCAATTTTTAAACGTGAATTGCCACTTGTATTTAGATTCATTTGCAATGGAGATAGAGAACTCTACGCTAACCATCCAAATTTGAAGAATAGCATTATTTATGTTCACTTTAAATCTAAAAACAAAAAATATCACAAAATCGAAAAATGGGGAAAACCAGTAGATTATATCAATTAGTCTTATGAGCAAGCAATTAAGATAAAATGAAATTCCTTAGAAGATATCAGATATGATAATTCTAATGATATAAAATTGGGAATAGGCCAATATTCATAAACAAAATTACAATTAGAAAAAGAACAATAAAACTAATTAAATATCTCTTCTTTCCAAATTTATCAACAACATCCTGCATTCTCTTCATACCTCGCCATCGTGGAGAAGAAGCATAGAGTCCTTTCATATACTCTTGAAGCTTGCCTTCTTTACGATATTTAGCCATAGTCATAACTTCGGGTCTAGTTGATAAAATAAAAAGAATCATTATTAAAAATGAACAGACAAAGAAAGACAAATCAGACGTTCTAAACAAAAACCAAATTGGCATAAAGAAAACCCAACTAATGTACCCAACCATCATGTTACCAGCAACAAATAGACCAAACAGAATACCTATTATTGGAAGCATAATAGACGCTATAAAATCTACAATAAAAAGTCCTCCAAAAATAACTGAGAAGCCTCGACCCCCCTTAAAACCAAAATATAAAGGCCAATTATGACCCACCAAAACAGAAACCCACACTATAAGATAGTAATACTCTGTAGGATAAAGTATGAATCTTAACATTATCATTGGAAGAGCAGCTTTTAACATATCCATAACTCCAATTAATATCCCGGCTTTTGCTCCAAGAATCATAGAAGCAGCATTTGCACCAAAAATTTTTACCCGGGCAGTTTCATCTGCACCTTCAACAGGAATCTCTAATTCTGATATGTCTCTTTTTATCCCTGCGAGTTTTATCCCGATTCTAGCAAAAGACACCGATCCGATGAGGTAACCCATTAATGAACATATTAACGCTATTGAAAACTCCATTCTCACTCTTGCTCCATTATCTGGACTTTTCCATTATATCCATCTACAGCGATTATTGTTCCATCAACAATTTGCATCGCTCCAGTAACAGAAACAACAGCAGGAATTCCATATTCTCGTGCTACAATAGAACAATGAGATAAAATTCCACCAGATTCAGATATTACAGCCGACGCTTTAGAAAAGAGAGGCGTCCAACTTACATCCGAAAATGGTATCACCAAAACATCTCCAACTTTAATTTTTTTGAAATCACTAGGACCATGTACTAATCGAGCAGGACCAACAAAATGTCCGCGAGATGTAGCTACTCCTTTTAGATCACAATGAACTTTACCTTTAATCAATGAACTTTCAGGAAGTTCGTTATAGATTATTTCGGGTAATGTAATGTCTTTGAATTTTTCAATATCCAATTTCCGTTTAACAATTTTCTTTTTTAGAAAAACTCTTAATGAATTGTCCTCTATTAGTTCTTTAAGTTCATTACATGACAGATAAAAAATGTCTTCCTTTTTATCTAAAATTCCTTTATTGGTTAAAAGAGTTCCCAGTTGCATAAAACATCTCCTGAAGAGGCTGTAACCAAAAGTGTAAAGGAAATTTACTGATTCACGATATTCACTGAACTTTGCCGCTCGTTTAAATAGAAAACTAATCATAAAATTATTGCTTAAAACTGCTTTAGAGTCTGCATTAACTACATCTTCGTTAAGTTTAACATTTTTTGGATTTTGATCTATAATCATTCTTAGAATATTATCGGGATTTTCTTTCCAAGTTGGCTTAGAGAAATCATTCCCACTATTACTTAAATGACCAAAACTTTGAATAAAGCTTTGTAGATCTTCTTTGAATGAACCAAATTCTTCTACTTTCATGACCTTATCCCAAGATAATTTTCTTAGTAGAGACTGTTTTTCTGAACTTAGTGATTGAAACGTTTTATTCAAAAAAACCATTTGCTGTTTTGGATCGATGGACCACAAACGTTTTTTTGTTTCACTAAATTCGACCTTATCAAAGTCTAATCCTTTCTTTTCCAAACTTGAACGAAGCATTCTATTATACAAACTATTCAATAACTGTGAAACAATTACATAATACGAAGAATCAGTATTCAATTCAAAAAGCCTATTAATAATCTCAAGAGTGTCAAATTCATTTAAAGATTCTAGGTCTTTTGCAGCAATTTTTTGATAATCCTTTTTCCTATTTATAAGAAAATGTTCTATGTTCTTCGAGAAGAAAAATTTTCTAATTGCAACAAGCAGCATCCTAGGCAAATATCTGATTGTTTTTAGACCTGGTCTAAATGATAACTTTCCTTCTTTAGGAGCTTCGATACCAGCCAGAATCTCGAGAGCTTCAGTAGGCATACCAAGTATTTGAAAAATATTCCCTACAACAGTCATATTAAAATAAGCCCGAAAATAGAAAGATTTTGCAAGACTATTTATATCAATATATTCTGCAGAACTCCCAATTAATTCAATGAAAAGTCTTTTCCACGAAGAATTAACAACAGGAATATTAACTGACCAAACAAGTGGTACAATAATACCGGGTAAAAATTCTTTGGAAAGACGATTCGAATATAGACATGTGTTCTTAAGAGCGGTAATTTCCCTCATTTGTAGCCAGAAAATCTGATTTCCATCATATGCCCACTCAAGATCTATTGAAGCATCTAATTTCTCACTGATTTCTAAAGCTGTTTCAATAATCTTCAAAATTATCTCATATCGCTTAGATCTATTCCCCGGAAATTCAATTAATTTTCCCCATTTGTACACCCACCTTTCGGGTGTTACACCCTTTTGAACTAAAGAATCACAATATCCATCAACCGTTTCAACAATTACCTCATCAAGACCTGTTAACGGATTCTTAGTAAATACAACCCCCGAAAACTGTGGTTCAACCATCTCTTGAACAATGACAGCCATCTTTAAGTCCGCATCTGAATGCCCAAGATCTGATTTGTATATTGTCGACTTTTCACTATAAGCAGAAATCCAAGTACTCTCAACTGCCTTTTTAACATCACTAAGATTTTGACAGTTCAATTGTGTTTCAAATTGACCAGCAAAAGAAATTAATGAAGAATCCTCAGCGTTTGCTGAAGAACGAATAGAATATTTTTTATTTACATCCAAGATTGTTTCTAAAAACTTCACAACTTTTTCAATAATTGAGTCTCCATAGATCTTATAATTCTCAAAGGCTTCAAAAGGTATCACAAAAGTTTTGGGAACATTTAACCCCATTTTTTGTAAGATCGAAAGGTTTCTAGCCTTTGCTCCCGAGTTAGTATTTTTCTTAATTTTTGATAGAGATATAATTTCAATATTTTTAGACAAATCATCTCCCTCTATTCGGTTCTCAGCGCTTCAACTGGATCCATTTTGGATGCTCTCCATGCGGGATATAAACCAAAGATTATACTGATTAGAATTCCAAAAATGAAAGAATAAATGAAAAGAGAAATATCAAAAACTGGTCTAATTGAGATCTCTCCTAATACTGTATTATATGTTCCAGTTGTAAAATTTTCGAGTAAACCCAAGTGATCAATTGATAAAGCCAATGCAGAACCAGCAAGTATCCCAAATATCGACCCAAGTAAACCAATTATTAATGCTTCATTAAGAAATATGCCAAGGACAGTACGTTTTTGCATACCTAGAGCTTTTAGGATTCCAATTTCTCTAACTCGCTCCATTAAAGAAGTTAGCATTGTGTTCATAATACCCACCCCTGCAACAATCAATGAGATTGCCGTTATACTGGATACAAACAGCTCAATAGTTCGTATAACCGAAGAAATAGCATCGAGTACAGATTTAGGAGTAATTACCTGAATTTGATTTCCAAAAGCAGCTTCGATTTCATCAGATGCTTGGGTAATAACTTGATCCTCGCTTGTGGTTAATTGAACAATAATAGTTCTAACTTCATCAGTTCCAAAAAATTCCCTTGCAGTCTCCAAGGGTATATATAAGCCAACATCGATTGGACCACCAATATTAGTGCCACCTATCTCTTCCATTATTCCTGCAATTTTACCAGTATATGTTCGATTTTCAATATTTATCCCTGACCGGGTTGTGTAAGTAATATTAATTTCAGAACCAATGGAAGTTAAGCTACTTCCATTTTTCCATGGATCATTTACTCGAGCTCCTATAATTACAGACGTGTTATTCGGGGAATTAGGGATTGATCCAGATTTAGTAACAAATGTGTTTTCAAATATATTAGAATATTTCTCATAATCAACCCCAACAACATTAAGAAGATACTCTTGTTCACCAATTTTAATAACACAATTTCGTTGTAAAATCGCTGTCGATTGATTTATGTTATCAATATTATTGATTATCTCAGTATCATTAATATAAAGTTGTAAGTCCGATTCTGTATCTGCAAAACTTATGCTCTCAGTAGTCACTATTAGAATATTAGAGCTAAAACCTTGTTCAAACTGAGTATTAACTAGATCTTGAAAACCAGAACTCAATGAAACTATAGATATTATTGCAGCAATTCCAATTGTTACCCCTAAAATGGAAAGAACTTTCCGGGTTTTGCGGCGCTTAATTGCATTGATTCCATATGAAAAAATATCACGAATTAGCATCTAGTTTCTTATCTCCTTTGTTATTTTGCCATCTAAGAGATAAAGGACCCGAGAGGCATAATCGGCCATATTTTGGTCATGGGTAACCATAATTATAGTTACATTTTGATTCGTGTTTAAATCATGAATAAGAGCCATAAGCTCTTGAGCAGTTTTTGAGTCAATATTACCAGTAGGTTCATCAAGCAACAAAAAATCTGGATTATTTGCTAATGCTCTTGCTATTGCTACTCTTTGTCTTTCACCTCCTGATAATTCAGAAGGCTTGTGCTCCATCCTATCTTTCAAGCCCACAAGGTTAAGAAGCTCTTCTGCCCTCTCTCTGCGTTTAGATCTACCGATATTTGCGATAGAAAGTGGTAATTCAACATTCTCTCGTGCATTGAGTCTATTTATTAAATTAAAGAATTGAAAAACAATCCCAATTTTTCTGCGTAAAACTGCAAGTTCTGAATCATTCATAGTTATTAGATCATCTATTCCAATTCTTACTGAACCATCACTTGGAATGTCAAGAGCCCCAAGTATGTTAAGTAATGTTGATTTTCCGCTTCCAGATGGTCCCAAAATAGCAACGAATTCACCTTTCTCTATCTTTAGGTTA
>JARRMB010000039.1:7557-15635 GCA_037386325.1 Candidatus Bathyarchaeota archaeon | reverse complement strand
CAATTCGTTGTTTCTGGTAAGAAGATTGTATTGCCCCTGAAACAACTCCATCTACATCTAGTGATCTGAGTAAATTTTTTAGGTCTTTAAGTTCTTCTTCTTTTATTCCCGAGGTTTCAGCTTTTACAATAGGAATTTCAAGCGAACTAGAAATGTGGTCAGTCAAATGAATGTTTGGAAAATGAAACATATAGCTGTCATCTCTCTGGGAGACCATAGTAGCTAAAACTGTAACATTATGACCCATTTTTTGGGCTCGATAAAGAGCCAAAATTGAGTCTTTTCCACCAGTTACTAATGCAGCTAAACGCATTATTATTAACTCAAAATTTTTAGATATTTCCTGCTTTCTCAAATATATCTTGAACTTTTGTTTCCCATTCTTCTAAAGCTTCAGGGGATGATGGATAATTTCTGTAAAGTTCTTTAATCTCTTTCATAAGCTTCGCTGTGGTATTTAATTTCATAAGGAGAGATAGGCTACCTATTCCTTTGAAAAATCTACTTGTTTTTTCGGTAATGTTAAGTTTCATGTCTTCTCCCATGCTAGTTTTGAGCAAATCTTCATCTGTGATTAAACGTTGACGCATTCCATAATTCATTTCTTTATTTGTTAGCCGTTGAAGTAGCATACGGAAAATATCTAAACCAGCTTGTTTAGCTCCATATAATTCCATGAAAATTCCAGTATATGGCCAAAGAGCTTCTCTACTTACATCACCTTTTGTTAACGCCTCATCAATAACTTCTGCAGCTTTTACTCCCCCCATCATTGAAGAACCAATACCACCACCGTGTATAGGATTGACTTGACAAGCAGCGTCTCCAATAATAATAATCCCATTGCTTACCATGGGACTTATAGGTCTCCTAGTTGGAACGAGACCGCCCCCACCTGTTAAAGCATGTGAATCCTCAAAAATAGGCATAGATAAAATAACCTCATTAAAGAGATCTTTTGGGTTGGGGAACCCTTTTTTCATGGCAACTCCTAAACCAACATTAACTGTTGTTGAACTTTTTGGAAAAATCCAATAGTATCCTCCTGGAATTCGTTGCAAATCTAAATATATTTTACAGAAACCAGGTTCGCTAACAGGTTTTTTCAATTCACGAATTTCTCGATAACAAATCTCAACATCTTCATCTTTTACTTCTTTTTCAATTCCAAATTCAGAAGGAAGGGTCTTACGTAAAACTGCTGAATGTCCACTTGCGTCAATGACTATACTAGAATTTAATTTACTTTCTTTTCCTGTTTTTGGATCCTTAACTAAAACTCCAACAACATAGTTATTCTCGACAATAGGATTAATTACAATAGTTGAGTCAAAAAGAATGGCTCCAGCAGCTATTGCTTCTTTTAGAAGTCTTTGACCGAAAAGTAAACGGTCAATTAAATAGCCATGAACACCTTCTCCCTGAACGTTTACCTCTGTTTCCATATCTGGGGAATAGACTTTAATTCCATCTATTGTTTGATCAAGTTCAGCTCCTGAAGGGGGAGCTAAACCAATATTCTCAAAATGATGCTTTCCTATGGCATCTCCACAGACTTTATCACCGATATCGTTCTTTGATTTGCGATCAATTAAACAGACCTTTCTTCCAGCTTTCGCTAGAGTTTTAGCTGCTAAACATCCTCCGGTTCCAGCCCCCACAACGATTACATCATAGTTATTCAATAATTTTCTCTCCGATCAACTTCCTATTTTGCTTTAATAGATCTTCATAACCTTTACGATACTCAGAAAATATAAAAGAATTAATTAAAGCTTATTCAAGAAAATATTGCAAATATACTAGTAAAAATGAGAGATATACTACGTATGCCAAATACCTACCGAATTAAGAATTGGGAAGAATTCAAAGGACTTGCCTATACAAAAAAACCGAAAAACATTGTATATATTATAGCTCAAAGTCTACCATCAAAAGATTACACAGGACTTAAACTTATCTTCCATGCTAATGATGCTCAATACATTTTTACAGACACAGCTAAAGATGATACAATGAGAAGAACAAAAATTCCAATTCAAAAGGGGTCAAAGGGAAATCGATTCCTCACAGATGAGGATGTTAAACGTTTTCTTAGAACTGAGCTTGATATTAAAGATCTTAAAATTTTTTCATATTGGACAGCTTAAATTTCTTAAAAAATCAATAAAAAGGGATATTTGTCGAGTCTAATTTTCGACTCGACAGGCACTTGAAGGGGAACGTTGCTATATTAGAACATCAAAGAATTATGGGGTAAACATTGACAACAATGTTTCGGTGTGAATAACGTCAGGATGAGCTTCAATCATTTCGTAGATGATCCTTGTTAGCTCTTTTGAATTGTCTGCTTCAATTATTGCAACAGCATCGAATCTTCCAAGAACTGAGTTGGCTAGTGTTACACCCTTAATTTTCCTTGACTTAACGATCTCCTCTGAAGTACCAGGCCTCATAGTTAGAAGTATGAAAGCCCTAATTTTCTTGGTGCGGAGATCTTTTGATGACAACAGTGTTTCTCTCCTTAAAAGAGCGTGATCGCAGTTTCTGTATGAACAATATTAGGATCTTTCTCGATTACTTTGTAAACAAATTCATTTAGGGTTTCCAGATCAGGTGCCTCTAATACGACTATTACATCGTGGCGACCGTAAACCGAGTCAGCGTGCAAAACATTTTCGAAGCGCATTTTAATTGCTTTTACTACATCTTCTGATGTTCCTGGTCGAGTTTCAATTAGTAGATATGCTTTCATGCTTATTCACCTCTCTCCATATTTCTATTTTAGTAATCCAAGTATTTCATTATTTCCCACGGAGTTACATACAGACAATATTGATTCCAGTCATTAGTTTTGTATTCTATGAATGCATCAAATATATGACTTCCAAGAGTTTTATGAACTATTTCATCGCTTTTCATTGATTCTAATGCATCCTTTAGAGTTGTTGGTAGTTCCTGAATTCCTAAAGCTCTTCTTCGTTCACGACTTAACTCATATACATCTTCATCGATTGGATCACCAGGGTCTAATTTCTTCTTAATCCCATCCAATCCAGCCATTAGAATACATGATAAAGCCAAGTACGAATTACATGATGGATCAGCAGACCTTAATTCAGCACGTTTTGCAGCTGCATGTTCTGGACCTTTGAAATAAACGGGTACACGAACCATTGCTGATCGGTTCCGACGAGACCACATTATGAATATTGGAGCTTCAAAACCTGGAACAAGTCGTTTGTAAGAATTAACTGTTGGACAAGTAATTGCGGTTATCGCTCTGGCATGTTCAAGTAAACCACCGATGAAATATCTTCCAGTCTGGCTAAGTTCAGCGTAGTCATCTGTTTCGTCATACATTGCATTCTTTTTTCCTTCCCATAAAGATGCATGAACGTGCATACCGCTAGCATTGTCAAGATATACTGGTTTGGGCATAAAGGTAGCAATTAATCCATGTTTTTTTGCAATATTTTTTGCGACAAATTTATAGAGCATAGTTCTGTCAGCGGTTTTTACAAGTTCTCCGTATTTGAAGTCTATTTCGATCTGACCTGCAGTAGCCACTTCGTGGTGATGCATTTCAATTTCTGTATCAAAGTTTTCTTCAAGTATAGTAGCAACTTCATTTCGATATTCAACTGTTGTATCTTCAGGTGGTGGTCTGAAGTATGCTTCTTTTGGCCTAAGTGTATGAGCCCCTGGAGTAGTTTCTGGGGATACAGGTACAACTCGAGGTGCACCCCATGAATCACCTGCACCTCCTTTCGGGCTTACCCACATATCCCAGACGAGATTTGTTGGATCAATTGATTTAAATACGAAGTATTCAAGTTCTGGACCGAAAAAACCAGTATATCCCATATCTGCTGCTGCTTTTACTGCGTTATTTGCTACGTATCCTCGTGGATCGACAACTGAAGCTTCGTTTCCTCCGAATGCTTCGTAAATGTCCCCCAAAATTATTGCACTTCTTTGTATTTCATCAGTTGTCCAGGGTATAATAGACAAGGTTGTTGGATCTGGTTTAAGTATCATGTCGGATTCGTTTATTGTTTTAAAACCACGTACAGATGATCCGTCAAAGCCTATACCTGCGGTTAATGCTTGTCCTTCAGTGAAGTGTTTGGCGGGTATCACAACGTCTTGCATTAGACCTCTGATGTCTACGAAGGCTGTGTGCACCCATCGGATTTTGTTTTTCTTTAGGGTTTCTTTGGCTTGGTTAATAGCCTCCATGTTATCACCATTCATTCATTTTAAACTGTGATTATTACAATTTTGTATATAAACCTTTCTAGGTATTTGAAGGAAAGCTTATATACTTGTTAAGTTAATGAACATTTGTTCATAATAATTTAGAAATAGAAAAAATTGTATATACATTTATTCAACAAAAAGGAGGAGTAATGAATTGACATATGAATCACACCATAAAGTTGATGATGTAGACCGCAAAATCATCCATTTATTACAAGAAGATGCTAGAAAAAGCTTCAACAAAATAGCCGACAGTTTAGGAATAGCAGTTGGAACAGCATATAATCGCGTAAAAAATATGGAAGATATGGGAATTCTAAAAGGATACACAGTAATGCTTGATTCCGCCAAACTTGGGTATAACTTAACAGCACTTATACTAATCCAAGCTGATGGAAGATATCTACCAGAGGTTGAAAAAGATCTTGCAAAAATAGATGAAATCATATCAATCTACGACGTCACAGGAGATTATGACATAGCAGTAATTGCAAGATTCAAAGACAGGATTAGCCTAAATAATTTCATTAAATCTACACTAAAGATGCCTCACGTAACCAAAACTGTAACCAATGTTGTATTAAATGTTGTAAAAGAAGATTTTCGAGTAAAAATGTAAAGAAGAACGTTATAGAATTATTTTTTACCTTACTCTAGCTTTCTATAAACAGCAACAATTAGAAATATTCCAGCTGCAGTAAATACTATCACTCCACTTGTCGCTACATTATAGATTGCTGAAAATAATATTCCAGTTATCATACTTATAATCCCAAAAACAACAGCCATAATTGTTGTTCCTTTAAATGAAAGGTTAAGCTGAAGGGCTGAAAGACCAGGCAATACTAAAAGGGCAACAACAAGAATTACACCTATTACTTTTATTGAAAGAACAATTGTAATCGCTACAAGAAAATTAAACGCCAAAGATAATGGACGAACAGGAACACCCATTAATCTAGCTCCTTCTTCATCAAATGTCATTGACAGAAGTTCTTTATAGAATATCCCTAAGACAAAAATCGTTAATAAACCAAGAATTGAAACGATTATAAGATCAATCTGATCTATCGTAAGAATAGATCCGAAAAGAAAACTGAATAATTCAACATTAAATCCTCCAGCCAAACTAATTATTATTAAACCAAACGAGAACCCTACAGCAAGCATGACCGCTATAGCAGAATCTGATTGAGCTAAACCTCGCCTTCTCATATATGTAATCCCTGTAACGGCTAAAATTGAAACAATCAATGCAGTAATAATTGGATTTATTCCAAGAAACAAACCTAAAGCGATTCCCCCAAAAGCTGTATGAGCTATACCGTCACCTATCATTGACTCTTTTCGAAGTATTAAGAAGAGCCCAACCCATGCACAGGCAAGAGCTGCTATAGTTCCACCTATTAGTGCGTTCTGGAAGAATTGAAATCCAAATAGTCTAAAGATGTCAAAGATTTCATTCATCTTCAAAAACCCTTTTGCATTCATGGTCATGAAAAACGAAGTGAAAATGTTCGCCGTAGGCTTTTCTTAGAACTTCTTCTGGATTTACATCTTCAGTTATCTCAGCCACATTGACAAATTGGTTCATACATATAACTTTCGACATTCGACAAAAAACAGCAGTTAAATCGTGGGTTACTAGCAGGATAGTGATATCTTTTCTTAAGTTAAGATCACTGAGTTTTTTGTAGAATTTTTCCTGGGTTTTTGCATCTACTCCAACTATGGGTTCGTCTAGTAAAATTATTTCGGGATTTCTTACCAAAGCTTTTGCTACAAAAACTCGTTGTTTTTGTCCTCCAGAAAGTTGCCCTATCCTTTTATTTGCGATTTCTGATATTCCCATAAAATCAAGAATTTCATCAACATTATCCCAATCAGTGTGATTTAGGTTTCTTCCTAAATTGCTTCTATTTACTCTGCCAAGAGCAACTAATTCTCGTACTGTTAAAGGAAAATGAGAGTCAAAATTCACTGCATTTTGAGAAACATATGCAACTTTTTCCCAACTTGAAAATGATTCAATTTCTTGACCAAAAAGTAGCCAACGTAATCTCCTTTATTTATTGTAAAACTTGCATCTTCAATAATAACAGAGTTTGACCTAGAAACATATAGGTCAGAAACTTCTAGGATCGGGGTTTTTTTGTTATTATTATTCAACGTAATTTCTTTCATTTCATTTCAACTTTTCATTGTTTATTTTGCATCAAGTCCTATTATCAAATTTTCCAAATTTTTTTCCTGCTGTTCTAAATAATCTAGTCCATCCATTTCACCTAGCATAAAATATAGTTTTAAAATAATCACATCATGACCTGTAAGTCTTTTTAATTCATTTCCTAATGTCTGTGCAGATTCATTTGGATAAATTGGATCGACAAAAACAACGAAAATTTCTTGATCAATCATCATTTCAACCAAATTTGCATATGTTGAAGCACTTGGTTGTTCATCTGCAGAAATTCCAATAACTCCAAATTGAATGAAACCGTATCTTTCAGCAAGATATCCAAAAGCAGAATGAGCAACAAAAATTTCATTTTTGGTTTTATTTAAAAGATAATTAAAATAATCGGCATCTAATTCTTCGAGGTTTGTTTTTAATTCTAACCAACGGCTTGAATAATATTGAGTATTGTTAGGATCTTTTTGTATTAATGCTGTATAAATTTTTTCAGCTTGTTGTTGAGCAAGAAAAGGACTTATCCAAGTATGTGGGTCATAAGGTTCAGAATGGTTGTTTTCTACAGCATTATTTTCTGTTTTGGTTTCGAGAAGTTGTAGCCCATCAGTTGTTTTAACAATTAGTTTGTTAGTCGGGTTAATGACGTTGAGAATATCTTCTTCAAACCAGTGATCTAATGATGCTCCATTGTAAAGTAAAATATCTGCATCTTCCAAGGTTAAAATGTCAGAAAAAGATGGTTGCCAGTTATGAACTTCCATATTATCGGGTATTAGTTGTTTTACAGTAACTTTTTCTCCACCTATTTTTTCGGCAAAAAATGCTAAAGGATAGAAAGATGCTGCAATCTTTATTTTATCTTCATCAGTGTTTTGTTTAGGTAGAATTGAAAAAGTTGATATTATTAAAATTAAAATGATCAAGATTGTTAAGAAAATAAAAATTTTTTGGCGCATATTCATATATTTTTACCCTTTAGGCAAATAATTGGATAAAATCCATATTTATTAAATTTTTGCCGATTTTTAATAAAATATATTTAAATTAAAGTCATTATTTTAATAAATTATAGAGTGTTTTTTTATGACAATAATCAGTGTTTCAATTCCAGAAATACTTCTAGAAAGGGTGGAATCATCGATCAAAGAGCAGGGTTTTGCTAATAGATCAGAAATTTTGCGTCAAGCTTTACGAACTTTCATCAACGAAAGTAAAAACATAAATGAGCTTTCTGGAGAAATAACAGCATCGATAACAATAATTTATGAAAGAAAACCAACAAAAGGACAAATTTCAGAAATTCATCATAGTTTTGGAGATATAATCTCAACTTTTCTCCATGCACATATTGATGAAGATTATTGTTTAGAGGTTATTGTTGTAAAAGGAGAGGCCGATACAATTAAGAAACTTGTAAATGCCTTCCGAACTAACGAGTTGATAAGTCAAATTAAGGTTTCAATATTAAAAACACCAAGAATATCAATTTAGTAGAACAATTTGAAGGGATAACTCAAATTCGGAGTTAGAGACTTAATTGATTATTAGAAATGCTACAAAAAATGATATCAATGAAATTTTAGAAATTGAAAAGAGTTCTTTTGAGTGGTTCGATATTTTT
>JARRMB010000039.1:0-7510 GCA_037386325.1 Candidatus Bathyarchaeota archaeon | reverse complement strand
GCTGCACTATTAATAAAATTTCTCGAAAATAAATGCAAAGAAAAAGGCTACAAAAAACTGATTCTTGATGTTAGAATGGATAATGAAAAAGCAATAAACATTTACATAAAACTTGGATTAAAAAAAGTAGGGATTAAGTTAGGTTATTATGCAGATGGAGAAAATGCATTACTTATGGAAAAAATTGTTTAAGAAATTAAGTGAGCTGTATTGTTCCTATTACTCGAAGTTTTCCACTATCAAGATATGTTAAGACCGCTATATCTCCTGGATTGTAAATAATTTCTTTTTCGAGATTTAAAGTTAAAGTTGGTTTTCGCCAATTTCCAGCATCAGTTATTGCTTCAACTTTACAGTTTAAAAATTGCATCCAATGCCCCAAATGTAGAATCATCCCTTCCTTAAGGGGTGAATTCCAATAATTTACAAGAGAAGCTTCTGCTTTTATTTGATTTGAACCTTTAACATTAGGATCATTCGTTAATACTGTACCTCGTTCTATATCTTCAACTTTTACATTTTTTACAGCTAATCCCACTCGATCTCCTTGAATTGAATAATCGAAATTGTCATCATGTTTTTGTATTGAACGAACTTGTGTTGTTTTTGTTCCAGGTAGAATTTTTAATAAAGAATGTACTTTGATCATTCCTTTGGTTACTATTCCCAGAATAACGGTGCCTATTCCTTTAACATTGAAAGCATGATCAACAGGTACAGTTCCATAAGTTTGATCTAAATCTGAGAGTGAAATTTGAGCTATTTTTAATAATTCATTAAGTAATATCTCGTTTAGTTTGATTGGATCATCAGGTATTATCTTGTAATTCTCTAAAATAGTATCTTTAACAAGTGATTTAATTTTATCATGCGAAATAAAATTTTGTAAAATGAAGAAACCTTCTGTTATTCTACAAGTCTGTAACATCACAAGTGATTCTCCTAAATTTTGGTTTAATTCGTCCACTACAACTATTGCTATTTTAGCCATTGAACAAGCGAAGAATAATGGTGCTAACCTATCTGGATAACGAGTTGGTTCAACAAAAGTGAGAGTGTTTTCACCTTTTTTGAAGTTATAAAGAGTTATGTCTGTTGATGTACCCTTTTTTGCTAAATTACTAGAGTATCCATTTTTTCCGAGAACCGCAATTGTCAAGTTACTCATAATAGTGTTTCCTCATGAATTACGGCATCGTACAAAAAGGTTCAAATAAAGATTACGAAAATGGTAAGAAAAATCGTTTTATTCTTTAATTAATTCGGTCATTCCACTTTTCCAAATATCGTGTGTTGTGTCGGTTAATGTTTGTCTATCAAGTTCCATGAAAATACCAGATAACATCTCAAAAATTATAATATACATTAATTCAAGAAGTCCAGGTGGCGATGATCCAGTTTGTCTTAATATATTTTCAAAGACTTTTTTTGATATTCTAATTTGCCCCTTCTTGTTTATATGAGCCGCAGTTTGTTTTTGGCATTCATCACACGAACATAAGTTGTATGAAAAGTATTGTGCTCGAGTTTTTTCTTCTTTACTTAGTTTTGGTGAGGAATCTAAAATTACTAATGTTGCATCATAAAGATTGTCTAAAATTTCTTCGTTTGTTCGAGCAATATATGAAGGATTAGATAATAATTTAGATAAAACTTCAATGTTTTTACTGATATCATAATTATTTATTAGATTTAGCCAATTTGTGTGTAAGTAATCCGGAGAAACAAATTCAGTTTTTTTCGTAATTTCAAACCCCTAGAATATCAAATTTTAGATTTTAATATCATTCTTGTTGATGTTTTATTTTCATTAAGTTTTTCTTAAAGCAATCAGGACAAGTTGATAAAGGAATTACTTCGCAAGTTCCATCTTCCATTATTATCTTCATTACATCTTCTTCTGTTAATTCAGCACCGCAGGTAATACATTTTCTATTATTCAACCTGTTATCCTCCATAATTATGTAACAACTTCTAGGGCAGACACTCAATTGAATAAACTATATAAAATCTTTTTTCTAGAATTGCGTCACAAACTTTAATACTTCTTCACATAAATAGAATATTTGGTGTTTTTTAGTGTCAAAATCTAAGGGAGAAGAAGAAAAAAAGAAAAAATATTATTATTATAAAGGAAAAGAGAAAAAAGCTAAAGAAGTAAGAAAAGATTAGGTTTTTTTCAGTTCTAAGAATTTAGGTATTGTTCTTTTATCTTTCAAAGGATCAAAACCTTCAAGTTCTGATATCTTTAACGGTGTTACAATTCTTGAAACCATTCCGTGAAGACTATAAGGAAGTCTAATTAGTCGCATATTTCCGGAAGTAACCCATTTATCTATCATAAAACCTTTATTTCGGATTTTGTTTGCAAATTGTTTTCGTTTTTTATAGTTCCATTTCATACTAAAATCGTCAAAAACGTGGATATGGAATCCTCTTCCAGAATATACAATTTCTAAATCAGAAAAAGTTGATAATAGTTCTTCATAAAGATTAACTGTTTCTTCTTTTACCATCTTTAATTCTAATTCACAAAAACTTAGTCCTTGTCCTGATGACATTTTGTCTTCTAAAGTTCCATGAATTGGGCAATCAATATTTTCTGGATCTAAATCAAAAGCTAATTCCTGTCCTACGATTTCATTATCGTAATTGTAGATGTTTCTATCATAATAGACTGATTCTGGTTTAAAATCAATTAAATATTGTTTAACATCTTCAAGAGTCTGATAATCATCAATTATTATTGTAGTAGATGCATCATTCCTATACTTTTGTGGAAAAATTTTTGTATGTCTGCCAATAACAGTAGCAAAAACTAATCCTTCAAAGTTTCCTCGTTTTTGAATCCATTTAGTAATTTTCTTTAGATTGAATTCTTCTTTGTAGAACTTTTCACGTTCTATTAAACTAGAATAACGCATTCCAGAAGGAAGATTATATCTAACCAAATGAATCCCTATTAATAATGTTCAATAATTTATTCTAATTTTTGCTTTAAAGTTATTCATCAATTTTCACTCATTAAGAAGTTTGAAAATATAACAAAGAAAAATAGGGATTAGGATTAGTTGAACGTAATATTAAATCAATATTTGAGCTGAAAAATGGTAATAGCAGTGTAATTGAATTTTAGAGTACATTTTAGAATAACTAGAATAAAAAAGGTTGAGATCAGCCTTTGCATTCAATTTTATTGCAGAGGCTGAAGTTATTTTATGTTTGTTGTGGGTTTATTTGGTAGAAGGCGATAGCAAGTAGAAGGGCTGAAATCCAGATAAGAAGTAGTCCAATACCGAAAATTACGATCAATACTGCACCTATTAATATTATTAGTCCTGCGGTTGAGAATAGACCAACTCCTGATTTCTCTGAGAGTGCTCCGAAAGATCGTCTTACAAAAAATGCTGAAATTATTGAAAATATCCATAGTATAGCTAAGACTGTAAAAATTCCTGCAATAAATGGAATAATGCTGTCTATAGATATATTCGAAGGATTAGGTGTCAGACCTGAAAGAGCTGTCCAGTCACCATTCCAATCTGGAAAGATCGTTTGAAGGAAATCGGTTAGCGAGGTGAGAACTGTTACTACGACTACTAGAACCGAAATTACTGCCCCTACTATTCCTGCTATTAGGGCGTATAAGGCATTGTTGAATATGGTTCCGTCTTTGTAATAGCTTCCCAAGTTGTATAATGCAATCATGACAAGTATTAGACCGACAATTTCAAGTATGCCATAGAAATTTATGTAAGGAATAATTCCAATAAACATTAGTAGTGCGCCAATTAAACCTAAGATCTTGCTTGTTTCTATTGACAAAATTTTTTCCTCAAAAACAATTGTAATATTGTATTTAGGATAAAAGCTTGGGGGTTGTTTTTCTGAAATTTTACCTGTTTTTGGGCTAAATATCAGAGTAGGTTACAAAGTCACGTACATTCATTATTATATAAAAACCAAATGAGTTGTAATTTTTTATCTCTAAAAAGTGAAAAATTATATTTAATGCGTTAATTTTCCATGTGCTTTTTTCCATGTATCAGCTATATCTAGATATTTTGTATATCCATTTTGTTTGATATATTCAAGTTGCTTTTTGTATTGGTTATATTTCCATCCCTTTTTATTCCAAAATGTTTCTAGAAGTTTACAGGGATAATCTTGGCAATCGACACAGGTTTCAAGTTGTTTTTCTACAAAACAGCAAACTTTTATTTTACATTTAGATTTACTTAAATCTCTATTTTCTGATTCATATCCTAGCTTGCATCCACGACAAGTTCTTTTATTTGGATATTTCTCCTTTTGCCAATTTAGGCAAGTTCTACAGTATGCTCCACAACATCCAATTTCTTTGACAGTCATATTTCTCAGTTAACACCTGTGTCTAATTCTTCTAATATCATAATTTAAACCAAATAGTTCTATTCTTTCATTATATACTCAATTTTTTTGATTATTTTAAAATAATACTTAAGAACTTGAGTAGATTGGGGAAATGTTATGTTGACTAAAGCTTTGATTGTTTATGGAACCCGTTATGGCGCGACAGAAATGACATCTGAAGAAATTGCAAATGTATTTCGCAAAGAAGGTTTAGATGTTAATGTGGTTAATCTTAAGGATCAAAAAGTTGATGATATCAAAGAATATGATCCTATTTTAATTGGAAGTGGTATCCAAATAGGCAAATGGACTAAAGAACCAGAAAAATTTCTTAAAAAACATCAAAAAGATTTGGAGAAAAAGAAAGTTGCAATATTTGTCTGTTGTGGTACTGCAAAGCCACTTGACGAAAATGGTAAAGATAAAGAAAAAGAAATTGAAGAAGCAAAAATTAAATATCTCAAACAAAAAGCTGACAAATATAATTTAAAACCAATTTCTTTTGGTTTTTTTGGGGGAGTATACAACTTCAATAAAGTGTCTTGGTTATTTAGAAAATTTATGTCATCAATCGAACCACAACTTAAAGCAGCTGGTGTTAAAGAAACAGAACCTGGCCTTTATGACACCCGAGATACAAAAATTATAAGAATTTGGGCAAAAGAACTCATCGAACTAGCAAAAATCTGATTCTGGTTCTAAAGATATGTGAATATCTAATACTTTGAAAGAACAACAATCAACTTCTATTTTCTAAAATTTTTTTGTAATTTTTAAAATAATAAAATGATTTTATAGCTATTCAAATATCTAAATTAATTAGGTTAAAAGATTGGTGAATTTTTGAATGCAATGGTTAGTATATGCGATATTGTCTGCTATTACAGCAGCTCTTGTGGCGATATTTGGAAAAATAGGTCTACAGGGAGTAGATTCTATTACCGCTACTGGAATAAGAGCAGGAATAATGTTTGCAGCAATAGCTATTTTAATGCTATTTACAGGAAAAATACCGGCAATTACTACACTTGATTCAAAATCGCTTTTCTACATATTTCTCGGTGGTTTAGCAGGTGCGGCATCTTGGATATTTTATTTTTCAGCATTGCAATCTGGAAAAGTGGCACAAGTTGCATCAATTGACAGACTCAGTATAGTCTTTGCAGTAATTTTTGCAGCCCTATTTTTATCTGAAAAAATAAACATACCCACAATTATCGGAGTTTCTCTCATGGCTACAGGAGCAATAATAATCTCTTTGGCTTAACAAACAAAAAATAAGAATTTAAGAGCACAAAAACTAAAATAAAAAGTATCAAGATTTTTCTTCATTTTGTTTTGAAGTTTGATTTTTTTGTTCAGTAAGATACTCTTTTCGCATTAGAGCAGGAACTGGGGGTAATATTCCTTCTTTTTTGAATTCTTTTTGGATTAATTCTAAAATATTTGATTTAATGAATTCTTCTTGAGTTGGATTATTTATCCAAAATAGTATTTCTATATCGTTTGTCCATTCTTTATTTCGTAGGATAAATCGGATTTCTCTTCTTTTTTTCTGGTCAAATATTACATTTTTTTGATTTTTCAAGATTTGTTCTATTATCTTTTTGGTGTAATCCAGGTTTGCTGTGTAATCTATTGAAAGAGTTATTGAGGCAACTGATTCTGATGTTCCACCTGTTAGGTTGATTATTTTTTCTCGCATTAAAACTGAGTTTGGGATAATGATTTCGTTTCTGTCGTAGGTTTTCATTTTTGTGCTTCTAAGAGCTATATCGGTTACTGTTCCTGTAAGATCTCCTACTCTGATTACGTCTCCTATGGCGTAGGTTTTTCCTGATATTATGAGTATTCCAGATACCCAATTTTCTATTATGTCTTTTAAGCCAAATCCGATTACTAATGCTCCAACTCCCAGTCCTGCAATAATACCTGTAAGATCGATATCTACTAGAGAAAAAACTATAATCAACGCACTGAGGTATACTATAATCTGGAAAAATCGTCTTAAATATACAAATTTTCCTTTTTGTAATTCGCTTCCTTTTTCAAGTCGAGAAATTAGCAAATTAAATATTGTAACCGCTAAAAAAGCACCTATAACTGTAACTAATATTTGAAGAATTAATATTGGATGGTCAAATATTCCTTGAATCGGCGAAGTCATATTATATTCCTTTACATTTAGAAATTAAATTTTCTTTTTAGATTCATTAAAGATTTGTTATATGTATTTTAAGAATATTTAACTCATCAATTATTTCATTTATACTTCAATAATTATTTTTTTAACAACATGTCAAATTGTTACAAATTAATAATTTAAGATCTGAATTGAAATCTAGAAAAAATAATCATAAGAAAGCTCAATATTGAATTCCCCATAATTGCTTAATTGAAGTTATTTCTATTTTTTGCCATTTATTGGGATTTCGATATTATTAAAACCGTTATTCAAATTATTCATGTTCTTACCATTTTTTGTTTTGTTCGTTTCAGGAATAAAAATTTCTAAGGATTTCTCTCCAATTTCTGATTCGACATTTATGTTTAGTAATTCTTTGAATAGTGTTGAGTAATATGCATTTAGATAAATGCTCCATTTTCTACCTAGATTATGTCTTAAGAGTAAGCTTAATTTTCCATTATTTTTTTGGAACTGAAATTGATACCAATTTGAGTGTTGGCTTACTCTTTTTTCCATTACCCATAAGATGCCATCTAAATTTGGAGACATTTTATTTAAAAACAGTCCATGTTTTGGAATGTATGATCCAGTCATAGCTCCTTCTTTGATTATGAAATCTTCTGGCAATCCGTTAAGCCAGCCTTTAATCATTTCATGAGGAATAATTAGACATGGAAACATTTCGATTAGTTTATAGGTAGTTACATATTTTTCGATGATTTGATTGACAAGAGAGTTCAAGCTAAGTCCATGGTTCTTTGCCTCTTTTTTTAATTCATCGTCGTATTCTTTATTGATTCGGATGGATCGATTAACAGTTGACAAAATTATACCCCAATGTTACTCAAGCTTTTTTGCTTAAGAAATTTTTCCAAAAAAATTTTTTGGATCCAGTTTTTTATTGTTTTTAAGAATTAAGATTAGCTCAGC
>JARRMB010000038.1:0-7612 GCA_037386325.1 Candidatus Bathyarchaeota archaeon | reverse complement strand
CCAACTGAAAAAGGATCAGACAACAAAGGCCCAACTGAAAAAGGATCAGACAACAAAGGCCCAACTGAAAAAGGATCAGACAACAAGGAATCTGAAAACGTAGAATCTGACAACGAAGACCTCTCTGAAAATGACTCTGTAGACAAAGATCCTACTGAAAACGACTCCAAACCCAAAGATCCTCCAAAAAAGAGTCCTAGCAACAAAGGACCTGAAAAATCTACTGATTCCGCACAATGCAGTCCTGGTCAAAAGAAAAAGGGACTTTGCTAAAATACCATAATTTATGCAAAAATTATTTAATATAACAAGTTAATTTTCCATTGATTCACAAATGAATTTGTAGAATTATGTCTAGTCTGAAAAAATCGCAACTGACATGTTACTAAATAAAATGAATGGGTAACAAAATTGTGCGAGGATTTACCGAATGTCCAAAATGTTCAAAAGGAGAATTGATCATCCCCTTAATGAAAACTGGCCATGTGGAAAGATGTCCCTTATGTGCAGCAGTTTATTGAAATGAATTCAAAATAATCGAGGCGTTGCAAGGTTCAATGAGATCAAATTGTGCAACTAATCAAATTCGAGAATGTGTTAACAATGTTAGAAAAAATGGATAGTTGGAAAGGATTTTTTTCTTTCTTTTTATTTTTCCAAATTTTTATTTTACATACCTAAAAGATTTCTTAAACTTGGTGATTTTAGGTAATCCTGATGTCATATTTCAGGGCATATTGCTTTGAATAATAATAAATTTTTATTGTTAAAATGAAAAAATTACCACTAGATAGATAAATTAACACTAGGTTATATAGTATGAAAACCAGAGAAAAATATGCAAGAACAAAAACAACCTATGAGCGGAAAAAAACTTTTTGGTTTAGTATCTGTAGTAATGGTAGGTATAGTAATCGCTGGTTTAGTGCTCTTTACAAATTTTTTGTAAAAGCAAACCTTTTTTATTTTTGGTAAAAATAATTTCAAAATTCAACAAGGCCAACTAAATTTGTAGTATAGTTATACAAAACCCAAAACTGTGAAACAAAATGATTCTAAACTAAGTCTAAAACAACTACCGACATAAAAAAGAAAACTAGGAAATTTCAAATCTGACTCTAATCAAAATTTGAAAAAAGAGTCCGTTTTTAGGATTATCTGGCTGGTCTAACAAATCCAGGACCAATTAGGCAAAAAGAAGCAGAAGATCTTTGAACACTTTTTCCTGACTTTTTCTTGATTTTTGATTTAGCAGTGTTATTTTCAATAATGAATAGTTTTTTTGCATCGATTTTTTCTTTAACATCCGAGGCGTAAATTATGTTGGTCGGAGATGTGTTTCGTTTTTTCTTGTGTTTTTTTGGTTTATTCGGATCTACTGGATGCCTTTGAGATGATTTGATATTTTTAATATCTGATGAAGATGACCTTGCAATATTATACTCTCCAATTGAATTAACCATGTTCTTACCTTCAGGTTGAGGACTTAAGGCTATGGTTGGAAATTAAAAATTACCTTTAATTCCCTACTTCAATCCCCCTCAAAAAATTATTTCAAAACCGGCAAATCTTTACCTATTTCAATAATACAGTTTGGTTCCATGATAATTTTCAGTTCAGAAATTTTGAAAATAACCTGAACCTAAGCTTATTGAATTAATACTCTTTTTTCAGGTTAATCTGTGTACAATTCAAAAATACAAGCCTTTAACCGCTATGAACTCATTACAAAATATGTTAAAGGCACCCAAAGACTTTCATCAAAAAAATCTTGTTTATCAAAAAAACCCTGAATTTTGGGAAAATTTGT
Source organism: Candidatus Bathyarchaeota archaeon (assembly GCA_037386325.1). GTDB lineage: Archaea > Thermoproteota > Bathyarchaeia > Bathyarchaeales > Bathyarchaeaceae > Bathyarchaeum. Next base: position 5,802 of record JARRMB010000038.1, on the reverse strand, counting down.
CTACAATTTCCTCAAAGATTCTAGAACTTCTAAAGAATACAGGAGAAAACCCAGAATATTTTGGTTTAAAGAATCCATCAAAAATAAATGTCAAGGGGGCTTCATTCGTATCTCTATTTTTATACCAAATTTCAGAAAATCCATTATTACAAGACCGGGAATTGGACGAATTCTCTGGGAAGGGAAAATATTTTCGCTCTGAAAATATTCTTCACTATATAATTACCATACATTCAGATGACCATATACTGGAACTGAATGCAATGGAAAAAATTTTAGGGATTATTTACAGTAATCCTCAAATAAATATTTCAAGCTCTTTATCAAAAGCACATCTGAAAATTAACTTTATAGACAAACCAATTGATGTTTGGAATAATCTTTTTCCATCTGAATCTTACCGAAATTCTATCTTGCTGAGCGTACTCGGATCTGGTGTAATTTATTCAAGTTCTGAAACAAGTGAAAAAAATGGGCTTTATAGTTATGGTTCTACCACGGCATGACCTTACATCTTGTCAATACCAAAACAGTTCTAAACGATTCCTAAAACCACTGTTTTGGTTTGGAAATTCAGGCTAATTATTTTAGAATCTGTCCTTTAAAGAACTCATATCGGAATTTATTCCTAAACTGTAGATGTTTCTTTAAGGGCTCTGTCTTTTTTACAAAAACTACAATACTCTTCTGGGGAATTTCTATTCATTGGAGTCAAACAATCATGGCAATATTTCATGATCACAGTAGTTGTTCCTTGCATATTAAGAATTCTAAATATGGATCCTTTAAGACTAAACTGTAAAATGAATATTATTAAACTACAATTTTTTTATCGCTACTAAACAACCACAAAATTTTGAAACATTGGTATTCGATGAAGGTTTACTATGACAAGATTTGATGAAAATTACTATACCCTTAATTTGTCTTTTGAAATTCAGATGAGATAATTTGTTTATTTGAAATACTAGACAATCGCTAAGTTTTCTGTGTATTTATTTTTTTATCCTGATTTTTTTCGGCAAAATTTAATTAATCAGCTCGTTTTCAATTTTAGTTTCAGTTTGTATTTTCATAGTTTTATCAATAAAAGAGAATAGGTGTTATTCTATTTTTCTTTTTTAGTAGAGTCTTCTTTTTTATGCTCTTCTTTTTTGTCGTCGTTTCCGACTACAACTGTTGGGTTATTTTCTTTTGTCATGTCTATATAGAGCTGCATGATCAATATATATCAGCGTATTACAATTAATAGAATAAAATTATCTATATAGAATTTTAGGCGTAAAGTTCAAAATTAACGCCGGTATATATCAGAGAATAACATAACTAAACCATGTTTAAAAAAATAAAAAATTTAAAAATTAAATTTTGTAAAAATAAAAACCTCAATGACATTGATGCATTCAAAGAATATGAGCAATCCAAACAAGTAGATGTGGAGTCAAATGAAATACCAATGTGAAAAATGTAGTTTTCATTGGGAAGGAACGTCCTATACTTTTGAAAAAGTACGCGAACATGAAAAAACCCATGTTCAAAATTTAAAATCTATCAGGTGTAAAGTTTGTAATACTAGAAAACTTGACCAAAAAAATAGTGATGACCAATGGGAGTGTAACATATGTGGAAACCAACTTAATTCAAAAGGTCAAGTAATCAGTTCAAAAAAATAATAAACTTCTTAATTATGAGGTTCTGATCTAATTTTGTCCTTCTCGGATATCTTTTTTTAATTTCTCAAGTGTCTCAGCGTATTCCTTTTTCATTAGATTTTCAGGTTTTGTTTTGTTGTTTTTGTTAATCTGTGGAGTCTTTGTTTGTTTTTTCATATTGTTTGCCCTGCCACTTCTTTCTTCCATACTTTACATGCTGGACAACGATTCACTGGTTCCCCTTTAATGATTTTTGTAAATACATTTCCACAGTTTTCACAAATTTTTAAATCTGTTAATTGAATCATCATTTTACGGTTCCCAATGACAATCGCAATTACAACCTCTTTGACAATGTACACGTTTGCAATCTGAACAAATTTTTTGGTTGTATGAGGGAATCGTATTCATGATATTCTAAATACCTGGCCTTACTATTTAACCTGACATGTATGGAATCATCTTATTTGGTTCAATTTTAGGAAAAATTCTGACTTTATAAGCAAGAGACATCCTATAGCATCATGTTAAAAAGACTATTTTCAAAACTAAAAGGAAAACAAGCTAAGACATCAAATGACGTAAACGCCTACCAAGAAATTCAAAAAGAGAAGAACCAAACTGAAGTATAATTACAAGGAATGCCCATTTCACTCGGATGAACGGGTGACTATTGAGCAATTGATGCCTGAAAAAACTCATATGACAAAAATAGAATAAAATCATGTCGAGCCAACTCTATTGTCAAGTTTGTCACAAACTCAAATATCCAAGATTCAAAAGCCAACAAAAATGTGAATGCAAAAACGACTAGTTTTTAATTTACAATTGTTTCATTTTGATTTTTTTGAAGAGAGGACTATTTATCAAAACTTCCTACTCCGCTATCAGCTGATACCTGCTCATAGTTGTTGGTATGACAGTTAGGACAAATCCCTCTGGAAAATCTTTCAAAATAAACAGTTCCACAATCAGAGCATACTCGTAAATCTTTTACATCAATCATATCAAATTACACGTTAGGATAAAGTTAAGCATTACTAAATCCTAGGGGAATCAAATTTTTAGTTGTCTCCAAAAAGTCAAACTCAAACAAATCAATTCTATATGGTTCCTAAAACCATTGTTGATGTGAAAAAGAATTAGCAAAATGTTTTCATATTTGACTAATAAGTAGACAAAAGTCCCAAGTGAAGGAATTGGCAATTTAATTTGGTTCCATGTCATAAAATGGCATTCAGGTAGAGTCAACCGGAATCGTTTTTTGTACCTATTTTAGAGTTGAAACAATAAAGTCACCCCTAAATGACCTTGAATAATGTACAAGTTGAATATTCTAGATTTAATAAAAGGAAGCTTCATCTGGATCGTTGTATTCAGTATTGTATTATACGCTGCACTAATTTTCTGGTCAGATGTAAGTAAAATTTCAGAGCAGTTTATCCATGTCAGAATTGAGCTCGTAATGTTAGTTTTTGCAGTTGGAATAATATCTCACGCAACAAGAATTCTCCGCCAAAAAGAACTATTACAAACAGTTAAGGAGAAATTATCATTAAAACAGAATTTTATTGTTTATCTTGCAGGTCTAGTTCTAATTTTTACTCCGGGGGGAATTGGGTTGTTTATAAAAGCACATTTTTTAAAACAAAAATTCAATGTTGAAAATAATAAATCATTTCCAGTTATTTTTATGGAAAGGCTTCATGATCTCATTGCAGTAACCACAATTATCTTTGTAAGTTTAATTGTGACCTTTAGTTGGCTTTCCACTTCATTATTGATAATTTCATCAATCCTATCTTTAGGAGTGTATCTTTTAGTGTGTAATAGGACGATATTTTCCTCAGTAGAAAAGAAATTATCAAAAATAAAATTAGTTTCTGAAAAATTATCTAAATTTAGTCCAAATGAATCCTTTTTCTTATTAACTCGTCCAAAACCAATGACAAAGAATTGGCTGATAAGCGTGACAGGATGGGGTTTGGATGCACTTGCAGTGTATATCGGGTTTTTAGCATTTAATGTAGATTTGGGATATATCTTGACATCTCAGATATATTTCACATCACTAGGCTATGGAATCCTCTCTTTAATCCCTGGTGGGATGGGTGTAACTGAAGGCATTGCCGAATACTTACTAGTAAAAAACGGACTGGCGATTTCTCTAGCATCCTCTTTGGTAATATTTACCAGACTAGTGACAATTTGGTTTGCAACAAGTATTGGAATAATATTTACTCGATTGGTGTTTAAACAAAAAATAAAAATTTCTTAAATTAATTATTTTTTTGTGAAGAATGAAGATTTACAAGTCCCATGTTCGGCTTTTGATCTAATTGTTTTGTTGTAACTCTTCTTGTGGAGACCCGATAAAGAAGATATAAACAAAATCGGCCCCTCCATAACCTACTCCTTCATGCCTCATTCCTTTATCTAGAAAATATTCCACAGTTTTGACTGCATCGTCGGTATTATCTGCACTCCAATCATACCAATCATCTGGATTTCCGTGTTGCTCTTTGGCATCAGACGGATTGTTTGCTCTGCCTATCTGCCATTTTGAATAAACTCCTTCGGATTTTGATTTTACAATGGCTTCAATTTCTGAATTTATCTCAGAGGGTTTCATGTCTTTAGTCTCATTTTACTCTTAAAATAGATTTATCATTAATCCCTTTTTTGATAATAACTTCATGTATGATAATAAACTTCTAGCATGGTTCCCAAAAAATAATTTCAAATTTCTAGATCATACTTAATTAATTTCCTGACGTAATAGATAGTTGTGTATAATGGAGAAAACTTGTACCTATTGAGGATTTATGATTATGGTAACTAAAGACAAATGTGAATTTTGCGGTTGTAGAGGTGGAAGTACCATCTGTTACTATAATTGTGGATGCCATAAACCCACAAATGAAAAGGTATTGCCAAAGGTTACAGTAACTAAAGAGGAGAAATGTGCATTTTGTGGTTGTAGAGGTGGAAGTACCATCTGTTACTATAATTGTGGATGCCATAAACCCACAAATGAAAAGGTGTTACCTAAGTAATGTTCCCTAAAACCATTGATCTAAATTTTGACTTTTCTTTTCTAATGCTTTTCTTAATCTGTTAAGGGAAGACTGAATTCTATCTTCCGAAAAACTTCGCTCTTTTACCAAATAATTGCTAATTCCATCATAATCTACCTGATCAAAAACAATTTCATCTACATCTGCAACAACTGGTTCTAGGAATATCTTCCTAATTTGCTCGTACTCTATCTCCTTTAATTGCTCTTGAATTTGAGGAATGTCTTCTAGTCTTGAGTGCTGCTTTATCATTTTCAATGCAGTCTTTGGTCCGACTCTCTCAAATCCATCGGGGTTAAAGTCAGTTCCAATCAAAATCCCTATGTCTACTAACTGCTCTCTTGTGACTCCCAAGGATTCTATTGTCTTTTGGGTTTCAATTATTTCTGGTTCGATTTCGATGTAGGTGTTTCTGTTTGGAATTTTTCTCCTCCCGCTATTTGTAAAATTTCTGACAAGCCTTTTGGCACCAAGCAAAATCGAGTCAAAATCTTGGCTTGCAGAGGCATATGCTTGCCCAGTATTTGTCAAATGTGCCGCAGTTGCTTCTCCTTCAGATGGTGCATCAATGAACGGAATTCCAAAATACTCTAAAAGCTTCTTTGATTCATCAACCATCCCGTCTTTCATACTAGTGGTCTGCTGAGCGTATTTTCTTGCCCCTTCCATGTCTCCTGCAGCAATGGCTTTTTCGTATTTCACCGTGGCATCTTTTTTGATTTGTCTCCTTCTCTCAATTTCAGCCGTTTTCAACGATGGTGGTTTTCCATCAAACACATAGACTGGCTTTATTCCTAATGATAGGAAATTAATGTTCCTGTAAAGTAAGCCACTAAGATGACTGGTAATTCTTCCTTCCATGTCGGTTAACTGCATGCCGTCCGGACCCCTAATACTTGCTAGAAACTGATAGATGGCATTGTATGCATCAACTGCGATGACTTTGTTTGCAAAAGATTCCAGCTTTGTTTTTTCCCGTATTACAAGTGGTTTTAGGTTTAACCCCATTGTTTTTTGTATTGTTTTTACTGTTTTGTATTTATCTATTTCATACCATTAAAGTAAAATCAATA
>JARRMB010000037.1:0-25647 GCA_037386325.1 Candidatus Bathyarchaeota archaeon | reverse complement strand
GCTTTAGCTGAAAAAATTGCTGCTGTAGACGCTGATGTAGTGGCTAGCAAGGTTTTAACTACCCATTTTGTACGTGATATCGCTGGAAATTTGAGAGCTTTTACAACTCAGAAGTTTCGTTGTAAAGGATGTAACAAAAAGTTTAGAAGAATGCCTCTATTTGGCAAATGCCCTGATTGCAAAAGTGATTTGATTCTCACTGTTTATCGGGGAGGAATTGAAAAGTATTTACCAGCAGCAATTAAGTTGGATAAAAAATATGGATTGATAAAATATTATGCACAAAGACTCAATATGGTTGAAGAGGAATTAGTGACGCTTTTTGAAGGTAATAAGCCAAGACAAGTTTGTCTTACATCATTTTCATGAATTTATTAGACTTAAGTCCAAAACCTTTTTGCCTTTTAACGTAATAAATTTAAATTGAACCAGATGTTACGATTGCCTAATTACCATCCCAATGCTTTCTTGTCTCTTAAAAGAAATGTTAGACCCGGTTTATATTCAAGATCAAAAATAATATCTTTTCTCAGTGGTGGTTGGTGCTATTTGAAATATTGGACAAATACCATTTTTTTGGCCTTCTGATAAAAGAACATCAGCTTCTTCGATTGGAACATTTGGCACAATTATAGCATGCGCTCCCGCTTTCTTTAGTTCCTTAAGAAAATTTCCAACTCCTTTAGAATAAGGAATATTATAGTAAGTGGTAACTACAATTGGATTGTTTATCCCAATGGCTCGCAACTTTTGTATTCCCTCTATACATTTTCTTGGAGTTATCCCATTCTCTAAGGCCCTTTGACATACCGCCTGAAAGGTTGGACCATCAGCTGTGGGATCAGAAAATGGGATCCCAAACTCAAGAATATCTGCACCATTTTTTACTAAGGTTTCAATTAACTTAATTGAAAATTCTTCATTGGGATCCCCATAATAAACATGAGGCATATGGGCACCTTCTCTTCTATTACGAAGTTCTTTGAATTTTTCTTCAAGATTCATCGAAATACCTCATGATAGTTTCTAGATCCTTATCGCCTCTCCCAGAAAAATTCAAAACAATTATTTCATTTTTATCAAACTTATCTTTATTTTTCAACGCATATGCTATTGCATGAGCTGTTTCAAGAGCAGGTATCAATCCCTCAGATCGACTCATAACCTTCACTGCCTCAAAGACATCCTTATCGAATGCCAGACTAGCCTTGACTCTTCCTATACTTACAAGATTTGAAATTTCTGGACCTCTTCCAGGATAATTTAATCCTGCTGCTCTTGTTTTTGAAGGTTTTATCTGACCATTTTTATCCTGCAAAACTTGCATGATTGCACCATGTAATACACCTGGCTTACCTATTTTAAACACAGCTGCGCTATTGTCAGCCTCTAGACTCTCTCCTCCCCCCTCAACAAAAATAAGTTTGACTTCTTTATCTTTCAAAAAAGGTCTGAAAGCTCCTAATGCGTTGCTACCCCCGCTCCCACAAGCTATTATCCTATCAGGTAATCTGGACTCTTTTTTAAAAATCTGTTTTTTCAATTCTTTTCCTATTACACTTTGAAACGTTGCAACAATTTCTGGATATGGATGAGGACCAACAGTTGAACCCATTAGATAATGGGTTGTTCTCGAACAAGTAGTCCATTTTCGTAGAGTATCTGAAACAGCATCTTTTAAGACTCCCATTCCTATTTTGACGGGTGTAACTTTTGCTCCAAGTAATTTGATCCTTTTTACATTACTTGCTTGTCTTTTGATATCTTTTGTACCCATGAAAACTTCAGTATCTAATCCACAAACGTTTCCTGCCATTGCTGTTGCTAATCCATGTTGTCCTGCTGCGGTTTCTGTTATCATTTTTGTTTTACCCATCTCTTTAGTGAGAAGAGCTTGACCTAATGTGTTATTGAGTTTATGTGAACCTCCACATACGAGATCTTCTCTTTTAAGATAGACTTTACATCCAATAATTTTACTGAAATTCTTTGCATGGTATATTGGTGTTGGTCTTCCTGCATAGTCTTTCAATAAAGTATTGAGTTTTTCTTGGAATTCATCTGTTGGATAATGTTTTTTAAATGCTTCTTCAAGTTCGATTAGAATTGGCATAAGAATCTCATTTACGTACTGTCCACCAAATTCTCCATATTTTCCATTATTCATTTTTATTCACTTTTGATTAAATATTAATTTGTTTTGCGTTTTCGATGAAAGTTCTAATTTTTTTATCATCTTTTATCCCTGGATTAGATTCAACACCGCTTGCTACATCGACAGCATAGGGTTTTACAGTCAGAATTGCTTCTTTTATATTATCGGGAGTTAATCCTCCTGCCAAAATAACTGGAATTGGTTCTAAAGCTTTTTTGATTTGTCTACTTAATTTCCAGTCATGCACTTTTCCTGTTCCACCATATTGGGTTTTATTAAACGAATCCAGGAGTATCGCATCAAATGTTTTCAAATCCTCTATGATTTTTTTGTTAAGAGAATTTTTAGTTACATAAATTGTTTTAATTAACCTAGTATCCTTTATGCTGTTCTGAATTATTTTGGAATCTAACTCATTTTTTCCATGAATTTGAATAGCTGAAGGTTTTAGCATATTATTAACTTCTAAAAGCCATTCAATACTCTTGGGGGGTGTCACCACCACCTTATCGATAAAAATTGGAACCTTACTAAGTAGATTTTCTGCTCTTTTGAGAGTCAAATTTCTTGGAGATTCGGGAACCCCCACTAAAAAACCAACTGCATCTGCTCCCATGCTCACTGCAATAGCCAAATCCTCCTCTCTGGTTAATCCGCAAATTTTCACTCTTACACTTGTCAATGAACATTAACATACTCCTTAACTTTTGATTCTATATTTTTAGCCATCATGATTGACGAACCAATTAAAAAAGCCCTTGCACCGCATCTTTTTAGAAAACTTAGATCGTGAGTAGTAATTATTCCACTTTCACTAACGATAATTTTGTTTTTACTTTCGCATTTCTTTAATATTCTTTCAGTATTATGCAAATCAACTTTAAGAGTTCGGAGATCTCTATTGTTAATTCCAACCAAATCAGCTTTGGTTTCTATCGCATCCTCAAACTCGGCTTCATTATGAATTTCAAGAAGAACTTCAAGATTTCTAGCATGGGCTAATGCTATCATTTCATCAATACCAACTTCACTATATTCTCTTTGAAATAAGGCTTCAATTAGTAGAATTACATTGGCTCCAATTCTTGAAGCTGCTTCAATTTGTAGTGGACTAATAATTATATCCTTAAAAAGTATGGGAAGGCAAACAGTTTCTCTAACTTTTATTAAATAATCAAGTGAACCGTTGAAATGTTTGGGTTCTGTTAAAACTGATATTCCTGTTGCTCCCCCTTTTTCCATAGCTATTGCAACTTTTGATGGATCTATATTTGATTTTATTATTCCTTTAGATGGTGAGGCTGCTTTAATTTCTGTAATGATTGCATTATTTATTTTTTCGAGAATGGCTTTTCTAAGACTAGTTGGAGTCATTAGAAATTGATTTTTAAGATCGTAATACCCTTCATTGATAGTTTTTCTAGCGTCCCGAGCTAGTAAATCCAGATAATCAGGCATTTTTGTTTTCCAACTGTTCCAATCTAGAATTGTCTCCTTGCGAGAATTCGATCAGCTCTTTTAATTTTTTGTAAGCTTTCCCACTTTCAATTGATTCATTGGCTAATTCTAATCCATCTGTAAAATCGTTAGCTTTACCAGCTACTATAATTGCAGCAGCTCCATTCACTTCTACTATTTCTCTTTTTGGATGATCAGAATTAAAGTAGCCATTCAAAATTTTAAATGTAATTTCAGCGCTTTCATCAGGTGATGCACCTTTTATGTCCTCTATTTTGGCTTTATTTACACCAAAATCTTCAGGAGTCATCTCTTTTGTGTTCACTTTTCCCTTTCTTAACCATGAAACAACCGTCTTTCCAATTGTTGATATCTCGTCTAATCCATCTAACCCATGAACAACCATTGCTTCTTCACAACCAAGTTTTTTTAAAGAATATGATATCGGTTCTGTCAGTATTTTATTATAAACCCCTAGTAACTGTGCATTGGAATTTGCAGGATTTGTCAAAGGACCCAAAACATTGAACACAGTTCTTATTCCCATTTCTCTTCTTGGACCAATCGCATATTTCATAGCAGGATGAAATTTTGGGGCAAACATGAAACCTATTCCAACTTTTTCAATAGCTTTCTCTATCATTTCAGGTTCTATGTTTAAATTTAATCCCAATCTTTCTAAAACGTCAGCACTGCCACATTTGCTTGTAACAGATCGATTTCCATGCTTAGCTACAAACACATCTGCTCCAGCGGCTACAAAAGCTGCGCAAGTACTTATATTAAATGTTTTAATCTTATCTCCACCTGTCCCACAAGTGTCAACAAGTCGTCCTTTTATCTTGGGATGTATTCTGCAACAGAATTCCTTCATAACAGAAGTAAAGGCTGTTATTTCATCAGCTGTTTCACCCTTCATCCTTAGAGCAGTCAGAAATGCACCTATCTGGGCATTTGTAGTTTCACCAGACATGATTTCTTTCATGACTAACCTAGACTCTTCGTAGGTTAAATCTGATTGATTGATTAATTTTTGAATGCCCTCTTTTATCATTGTTTATTCTTTCCTTCAAGAAAATTCTTGATTATCTTTTTTCCATCTTCACATAATATTGATTCAGGATGAAACTGTAAACCAGTTATTGGATATTTTATATGACGAACTCCCATAATCTCATTATCATCAATAGCTTTAGCACTCACTTCAATCTCAGTCGGTAAAGAACTCCGATCTCCGACTAGTGAATGGTAACGTGTTGCAGTAAAAGGATTTTTTATACCCGTAAAAACTCCTTTTCCATCATGTTCTATTACGCTTGTTTTACCATGCATTAATTTTCTTGCACGTACAATCTTTCCACCGAAACTAGAAATAATACCTTGGTTTCCTAAACAAACTCCAAGAGTAGGAATTTTATGGCTCATTTTTTGAAGGATCGCAGAACAAACTCCAAAATATTGGGGGTCTTCAGGTGTTCCAGGTCCTGGAGATATCACTATTCTTTCTGGATCTAATTTTATGGCTTTTTTAAGAGTAATTTCGTCATTTCGATAAACTAAAGGCTTTCCTCCAAGCTCTCCAATATATTGGACAAGATTATAGACGAAGGAATCATAATTATCCATGACAAGAACTTTCATTTTTTCCCATTTCCTGTAACTTCTAAAGCTTTAATCAGCGCTCTGGCTTTGTGTTCTGTTTCATTCCATTCCATTTCAGGGTCTGAATCTGCCACAATACCTGCTCCTACTTGAATGTGGCATTTTTCCCCATTGGCAACAAGTGTTCGGATTGTGATTGCAAAATCTGAATTGCCATTATAAGAAAAATATCCAACAGCTCCAGCGTAGGGACCCCTTCTGGTTGGTTCTAATTCTTCGATTATCTCCATAGCTCGAACTTTAGGTGCACCTGAGACAGTACCTGCAGGAAAAACCGATCTTAAAGCGTCATAACTATTATATTCATTTCTGAGTTCCCCAACAACCCTTGATACAATATGCTGCACATGGCTATATTGGTGAACTTTCATGAATTCAGGAAGGTGAACACTTCCAAACTTTGATACTTTTCCTATGTCGTTTCTCCCTAAATCTACTAACATAACATGTTCTGCACGTTCTTTTGGGTCAGCTAACAATTCATTAGTCAATCGTTTGTTTTCTACTGGATTTTTAACATGAGGTCTAGTTCCAGCAATTGGAAATGTTTCAACTTTCCTGTTTTCAACCCTTACTAGCATTTCAGGGCTCGATCCAACTATCTTAAACTTACCAAATTTCAGGAAATACATATATGGGGAAGGATTTATTTTTCTAAGATTTTTATAATAGTCTATTAAATCACCACTAATTTGAAAATCATACCGTTTAGATAAAACAACTTGGAAAATGTCACCAGCTTTTATGTATTCTTTTGCAATGTTTACTGCTTTTTCAAAACGTTCCTTGGAAATGTTAACCTTTAATTGTTTATTAGTTAATTTTTCCTTACAACAATCTTTTTCCTTTAAGACGTTTTTTATTTCTTCTAATCTGTTTTCATTCAGATAATAATAGAATACTTTCCTGTTTTGATGATCATATATTATTCCATCATCAAATATTCCAACGTTAACATCAGGAAATTCTTGATCATCAATTGATATTTTAGGAATTTTTTCCCAATATCTTATAACATCGTAGGCAACGTATCCGACAGCTCCGCCAACGAATCTTTGTTTCTTGAATTCAGATCGATTTTTCATTGTTTCTGCGATTATTTTTAATGGCTCAGTTACCCTTTTTTTCTCTCTTTCACCCGTTTTTTCATTATCAATAATTGCTTTTCCGTTCTTAATTGTGATTGATACTTTTGGATTAAATCCAATGAACGAATATTGTGATAACTTCTTTGGGCCTTCAATTGATTCAAGCATGTATGTGCTTTGATAATTATTGTACAGTTTCGAAAAGATTTCAAGAGGAGATTTTTTGAATGAAATTTTCTTAAATTTAATTGATTTAATGTTTTGGGAAATTTCAGGGAAAATTATTTTTCGACCGCCAAATATTATCCCTCATTTTTTAACTCTCCGATAGAGAGTTGATGGACTATAAAGCTCTATTTAAGTCTTCTGAGTATAAGAATATACTATTTAGAATTTTAATTTAATTAGAGTTAATGACTAAGTTAACGGGATTATTACTTAAATGAATTCTTGAATGTTTTAAACATATATTGAACCCATATTTGAATTTCAAGAAATTTATACGCAACTTTAATTAGCATCTTGTTAGTCCATTTGATCTGATCTCTATGAGTGGAAGAAAGAAAAAACGTCGTGAAAGTGCTGGTATGCCTGCTCAAGGAGCTGGTTTATTAAGATTTTTCGAAGAAGACACAAGAGGTGTTAAGGTTAGACCTGAATTAGCAGTTATTTTAGCTATTGGTCTAATAGTTGTAAGCATTTTAGCTCCAATTATTTTTGGTTAATCTACTTCTCATGAAGAACTTCAATTCTTTGGACAGAACTTAAGTTTACAAAAACTTCACTTCTGTCTTCCCTGCTGACAATTTGCGGTACAGGTTGAGCTATTGTTGAACGAAGTGTGACAACTTCAGCTTCAGATAGCCAGATGCCAGGAGGTTCCCTTGTTACCGCAGCTAACGTCCCTTCGAACCCATATGATGGATCCAAAATGGCAACCATCTTTCTGCCGATATGTTTTTCAAGAATTTGGAACACAGAAGGAGGAGGGCCAACGTTAGACATAGCCCTTCAATTTAACTATTATTCTGCATAAAAGCTTTTACATTTTAAAATTAAGATTTTGAACATGTTTTTCTTTTGAACTTCATTTTTAATCAATTCGAATTTTAAATATTTTTTTATAAAATCGTCAATTGTTTGGTCTTTTTATAATTCTATTCATGTCAAAAAGGTTTGATTTAATTTCTTTGCACAGCAAATTTAAGTAGAACTATACAAGCATCAATATAACATTAATATTTTTGAGAACTTTCCAAAAATATATACTAAAGAGGCTTCATGTTGACAGATGATTCAACAGATAAATACATTCTAGTTGTATATCTCTGATTGCTGACTTTACATGGTGGCCTCTTAGCCATTATTCCTTTGGACATTTCTTTAGAAAAACTTTTTATCGGTCTTGGTTTTGGAATATATTATTTAATTTTGACATTAATCTCAGACTTAATAATCAGCCATTGGCCGATGAAAAATGATCTAATTTTTAATTATCGTCGTTGTTCAGCTCTCTCTTTCTTTTCGTCACTTATATTATTTGCAATACTTATTTTTGGAACTTTTATTAGTATATTTCTTGGAGCTCCAAACCTTTGGATCAAATTCTTTTTTCTGAGTATAAGTGGAGCCTTGATATTACGGTTACTTGTTTTTTCGATTACTTCATTTGTTGGTATAAAATCAGCTCTATTTTCTTCTCTTTTGCAACCCATCTTGATCCTTCTTCTAGTATTAGCTATGGGTTCTACGATTGTTTATGATGTACGTCTGCAATTATTGGTCTATTTTACAATCTCGTTGTCAATACCTATTTTGACTGTTCTTACTTTCAAATATTTTATGGATAATATTGGCAAAAGAGATGTTGGAATCGGTTCTTCGATTTTATTTAAGGCATTTCTGGCTAATTGGACTGAAGACCTAAATGCTCCTTTAGAAAAATTCTTTGAACAACTTGGAAATGAACAAGATATTCGTTTTTCATTATTGACATTTACCGCTAAAGACAGAGTAAAAGCAGCAATTATTGTTCCAGCCCTTCATCCTGGTCCTTTCAAGAACCTGGGAAGCAGTCTACTTCCTTATCTTATTCAAACCGAATTACAAAACAAGCTTAATTGCGTGGTATCGGTTCCTCATGGCTTAGTAGGTCATGAATTAGATGTTTCATCCCAATCTGAAAATCAAAGAATTGTAAAGAACATACTCAATCGTGTTGTTTCATCAAAATATAATTCAAAAGCTACGCCTCTGGTAAGAACAGAAAATGGGGATTCAAAAGCTAGTTGCCAGATATTCGGTAATTGTGCATTTATAACCTTAACAACAGCACCGAAAACAATGGAAGATCTTCCTCCCGAGCTGGACTCATTCATTGTTGACGAAGCTAAAAAATGCGGGTTTTTTGCACTTGCAATCGACGCACATAACAGTATGGACGATTCATTTGATCAAGACGCTGTCGTGGCATCATTTAGAAAAGCTTCAATAGATTGTTTAAAAAAAGCAATAGATCTAAATTTTTCATCTTTTAGTTTAGGAGCTGCAGCAGTACGTCCTTCAGATTTTACAGTTAGTGAGGGTATGGGTGCTGGTGGAATAAGTGTAATGGTTGTAAATGTTGCTGGACAAAATATTGGTTATGTTACTATTGATGGAAACAATATGGTCTCGGGATTGAGAGAAAAAATCCTTGTAACTTTAAAAGATTTAGGAATAGATGACGGAGAAGTTTTCACTACGGATACCCATTCAGTTTGTGGAATGATACGAAGTCGAAGAGGATATAATTTAGTGGGTGAAGCAATTGATCACACAAAACTTATTCAATATATTAAAAAAGCCACCAGTGAAGCTATAAACAATATCGAACCTGTAGAAACTTCTTTTCAAACAGAAGTAATTCCTAAAGTCAAGATAATTGGAGAAAAGCAAATAACAGAGTTAACTGTATTAGCAGATAAAACCACAGAACGTGTTAAGAAACTTGCCCTAACACTTTTCCCGTTAGCAGCCGTCTTTCTTTTTCTTCTTTTTTTCTTACTTAGATTTACTTAGATTTATTAATTTTAAGATTTTTTTCGAAAACTTTATTCTATATGTTTTGTTTTCTAATTGTAGGAGGCAATTACTTGATATCAAATGATGAACTTGTGAAACTTTTCAAAAATCAGATTAAAATCGAAAAAACAATTGTAGATTCAGTCGCCGAAGGATTAATTGAAATAAATAATCCTGTTGTAAAGGGAGTTCTAAAAGGAATTTCCCTAGATTCCACAAAACATGCGGAAATGTATTCATCGGCAATTAGCTTACTAACAAATGTATCTCAAGCACTTACTGAAGAGAACCCTAACAAATGTATCTCAAGCACTTACTGAAGAGAACCTAGATAAACAGAAAGCTCTTTTGGAAAAGCATATAAATTTGGAAGCGATGATCATTAAGAAGCTCGGTGAAATTATTCCCTCTGTTAGTAACGATAAGATAAAGCTTCTTTTGCAAGCAATTCTCTCAGATGAGAAAAGGCATCATGCACTTCTAAAAAAGGTTTTAGAAACCATTGTTAGAGGAGAGACTATAACTGATAATGAATGGTGGGATGTACTCTGGGAAAATGTTCCCTTTCATGGAGCTCCCGGTGGATAATTACGTTCCTTTGTTTTTCTTAAAAAGAAGAATAAAAAGGCGATTCAAATTTCGCCTTTCTTGTTTACTTTCTGTCGAACCTAATCAATATCGCAATTTTTCAGTAATTTTTTCCAACGCCTATCAACTTCATTCTGAATATCCTCTAGAATTTGCTTATTTTCCGGTTTGAATAGATGTCTAAATCTTCTTTGTGTTTTAAGATAAACATCCACTGGCATTTTCCTATTAGGATATTTTGCTATCAGTTTACTAGGAGTTGAAAGTTTATATTCACCATATTCAGCTTCCCATAAAGGAAAAACACATGTTTGCACTGCTAAACCAGCAATTTCGACTGTCTTTGCTGTCTCGCTTCTCCAACCTCTTGGACAAGGAGCAAAAGAATGTAAGAATGCTGGACCGTTGACTTCCATGCCTT
Source organism: Candidatus Bathyarchaeota archaeon (assembly GCA_037386325.1). Lineage (GTDB taxonomy): Archaea > Thermoproteota > Bathyarchaeia > Bathyarchaeales > Bathyarchaeaceae > Bathyarchaeum. The sequence continues at coordinate 15,212 of JARRMB010000037.1, read as the reverse complement.
TTCGAGCTTTCATTACCATATCTTTCCAGTAAGCAATACTTGCTGTTGCCACATAGGGCATTTCATGAGCAACCATAATATGTGCTATCGGTTTTTTATATTCAGCTTTTCCTGGGATTACTTTTCCTGCTGGTGAAGTAGTAGTCCACGCACCGTGTGGAGTACCCCCGCTTCGCTGAATTCCTGTGTTCATATACGCCTCATTGTCATAAAGAACATAAAGAAAATCGTGTCCTCTCTCAACTGCCCCAGATAATGCTTGGAAACCAATATCAAAAGTTCCACCATCTCCAGCGAAAGCCACAACGTCAATTTGTTCATCTTTTATTTTTCCTTTTTTCTTGAGAATTTTCAATGCAGTCTCTATTCCAGAAGCATTAGCTGCTGCAGTCTCAAAAGCAGTGTGAATCCATGGTACCTTCCATGATGTGTAAGGATAGATTGTTGAAACCACCTCCATACACCCTGTTGCATTAGTGGCAATGATTGGTCCTCTTGCAGCTTTCATAACTAATCTTAGGGCAGTCGCTGGACCACATCCTGCACAAGCTCTATGTCCAGATGAAAATTTTTCAGGTACTTGAGCAAATTCTTTACTTGTAAATTTCCATTCCGCCATTTCTTTCCCTCATTCTATTCCCTTAATCCAATAAATGTGACTTTGTTTTCAATTTGTCCTGTTTTAGCTACTTTATCCAAGGAATGATATATACTGTCAATTAATTGTGGGGGTGTATCTCTTCCTCCAAGACCATATATATAATTTAATATCTTTGGTTTATTTGGATCATCATACATTGCGTGACGTACTTCGTGGAATAATGGACCTCCATTCCCACCGAAACTACATGCCCTATCCATTACAGCAACAACTTTTTTTCCAGATAGATTATTTACAATATCTTGGACTGGTAATGGTCTAAATGTCCTTATTCTTAGCAATCCAGCTTTAATTCCATTCTCTCTGAGCTTATCAACCCGTGTTTTTACTGTTCCTGCAGTCGAACCTATGCAAACTGTTGCTATTTCTGCATCATCGAGCATATATGGCTCAACCAAACCATTTCCATAACTGCGACCACTCTGTTGAGAATAATCTTTGTGAACTTTTTTTATGACACTCAATGCTTTTCTCATTGATTCTTCCTGTTGTCTCTTATGTTCAAAATAGTAATCATGCAAGTCAAGAGGTCCAATAGTTATTGGATTAGCTGGATCGAGCTTAAACGGAACAAAAGCTCCTTCATGATTTAATACTCGAGGAACCTCACGTATTCCAACAAATTCTTTTACAACATCATCTGGAAGAACATCAACATTTTCCAATGTATGACTAAGAACAAATCCGTCTAATCCAACCATTGTAGGAAGCATTACTTCCAAATTTTCTGCAATCTTAAATGCTTGAATTATAGAATCATAAGCTTCTTGGCTGTTTTCTGCATAGATTTGTAACCATCCGATGTCCCTTTCACACATAGCGTCTGAGTGGTCACAATGAATATTGATTGGAGCAGACAAAGCTCTGTTAACTACAGACATAACCACTGGTGTTCTACATCCAGATGCTACACCCAACATTTCATGCATTAAAGCTAAACCTGCAGAGGCTGTCGCTGTAAATGTTCGTGCACCTGTTGCAGAAGCTGTTATACTACATGTCATTGCACTATGTTCTGATTCTACGCATACGAAAGCTGTGTCTACTTCTCCATCTGCTACATATTCACTAAATTTTTCAACAACAATAGTTTGTGGTGTAATTGGGTATGCTGCTACAACATCTACATCACATTGTTTAACTGCGTATGCAACAGCTTCGTCTCCATTTAGAGGAACAGTTTCTTGTTTAACTTTTTCCATTTTTTCATTCCTTACCTTCTATTATCATTTGAATTGCTTCAGCTGGGCATTCATTGGCACATATTCCGCAACCCTTACAAAAGTTGTAATCGAATATCATGTTATTTGTTTCTGTGTCATGTTTTATAGCACCATCCGGACAATAGATGTGGCACAACATACAGCGTGTACACTTTTCATGCTCATTCACTTTTTGCCTCCTTGTATGCTTCATTTATGACTCCCATGTTTTTTTCTGCTAATGGACCTGGGAAACGATTTTGCACCGCTTTTTCTATGCTTTCCATTTTTACAATTCCTGTAGCTCGAGCTACTACCCCCAACATAGCTGTGTTGGTTATTGCTCTTCCTAAAATTTTCATCGCAATATCTGTAGCAGATACAGTCCATATGCTTCCTTGTATCATTTTCAATTTTTCTTTCATTATTTGTGGATCTTCTGGTGAATTTATTATTAGAATTCCTTCATTTCCTAATCCATTTGCTACTGGAACCGTAGCTAGTAAAGTTGGATCCATGACTATGGAAAGATCTGGATTGTAAACTGCACAATGTAACCTAATTGGTTTGTCACTGATTCGAGTATAAGCTTTAACTGGAGCTCCCATTCTTTCAGGACCAAATTCGGGAAACGATTGAATATACTTTCCTTCGCTTATTGCGGCTCGTGCAAGTAGTTCGCTTGCAGTCCAAGCTCCCTGACCTCCACGTCCGTGCCATCTGAACTCTTTTAGTGTCAACAAATTTCCTCCAAGCGGCATCTAACGTAATATTATAAAGTGAAAAATACAAGTTCTGGCCATTCATAAATATTTAGGGAAAAAATGGATGGAAAAGGTTTTTTTAGTAATATTTACGCTGTTTTTTATCTATTTTTTGTAAGTTGATCTTAAGAAGATATATTCCTTTGAACATATTTTTCTAATTTAATTATTTCTTATGATATTTTTGTGAAAAACTATAAGAGGCTATGAGGGCAATCTACTGTTTAATTTACATCTATCCAATTGTTCATTAATGAGGTATTAATTTGGTTCATAATATGAGAAATAATGAAGAAACTTTAAGCAATGATAATGTGGTTCTTATAGGTAAAAAACCAGTAATGAATTATGTTACTGCTTGTATAACATTTTTTAATAGTGGGGAAAAGCAAGTAATTGTGAAAGCTAGAGGCAGAGCTATAAGTAGAGCAGTAGATACAGTGGAATTGCTTCGTCGAGCTTTTGTTAAAGATTTAGAAATCAATTTTATTAGAATAGATACTGAAGAACTGTTTAAAGTTGAAGGTGAAAAATCTAACGTATCAACTATAGAAATAGTTGTAGCGAAAGCTAAAACTTCACCGTCCGAAGAAAATTAATTTTTTTATTTTTGATTATTTAATTTAATTTACTATGTTAGTAAATTGTTTTGTTTTTTTGCTAGATATTTATTAAATCCTTGATCTAATCAATTGTTTGTTGGTGACATTAATTGTCTGGTTATCCGAGAATTGTTGTTCGTCCACCTGGTCCAAAGGCAAGAGAAGTTGTTAAAAGAGACTCGGTTGCTATTTCTCAATCATATACACGTTATTATCCGCTTGTTATAGAGTCTGGAAACGATTGTATCATCAAAGATGTAGATGGAAACCAATATATTGATTTCAATTCGGGATTAGCTTGCTTAAATGTTGGTCACAACCATCCTCAAATTGTTAATGCAATAAAAAATCAATGTGATAAATTCCTTCATTATGCTAACACCGATTTTTATTATCAGCAATCAGTAGATCTGGCTGAAAAGCTCTTTGAAATATGTCCAGGTAATTTTAAAAGAAAATTACATTTTGGAAACAGTGGAGCCGAAGCAATCGAAACTGCAATTAAACTTTGTAAATGGCATACCCGTAGACATCAATTTATAGCTTTTATTGGAGCTTTTCATGGAAGGACTAGCGGTGCCACGTCTCTTACTGCAAGTAAACCAATTCAAAAAAGACATTATTTCCCTTTGGTACCCGGAGTTACACACGTACCTTTTCCTTATTGTTATCGGTGTCCTTTTTCTTTAGTCCATCCTGAATGTGATTTTAGATGCGTAGATTTCATAGATGAACAGGTTCTACAGAAATATGTTCCTCCTGAGGAGGTTGCTGGTTTCATTTTTGAGCCAATTCAAGGTGAAGGAGGGTATATTGTTCCTCCTCCGAATTATTTTCAACGTCTCAAGAAACTTGCAGATAAATATGGATTACTTTTAATAGCTGATGAAATTCAGTCAGGAATTGGAAGGACTGGAAAATGGTTTGCAAGTGAACACTGGAAAATTGAGCCTGATATTATTTGTACAGCTAAAGCCTTAGCTTCAGGATTACCATTAAGTTCGACAATAACTCGAGCTCGACTTATGGATTGGGAGGCGGGTTCTCATGCCAGTACATTTGGAGGAAATCCGTTAGCATGTGCTGCTGCATCAAAAGTAATTGACGTTATTAGAGATCAGAACCTTCTTGATAATGCGAATAAACAAGGGAAGTATATTTTGAAATGGTTTGAAGACTTAAAAAAAGAGAAAGAAATAATCGGTGATGTTCGAGGTAAAGGTTTAATGATTGGTGTCGAATTCGTTACAGACAAAGATTCAAAAAATGCTGGAACAGATCAGGCTAAAGAGGTTATGCTAAAATGTTGGAAGCGGGGAGTAGCTGTTGTAACCTGTGGAGTCTCAACTCTTAGACTAGTCCCACCATTAACTATTACCAGAGAACTTGTCGATACTAGTCTAGAAATACTTGAAGATGTTATCAAGAAAGTTAATGAAAAGTTTTCTATCTAATTTTTTTGGGATTTTCAAGAATATCGATAGTTGCTTTATCTCCAAGATGTAATTCAGGATTACCATCAAGTCCCAGGCGTACATATCCATGGGATATCCTAATTTTTTGCTTCTTTTGGATCTTGCCGTTTTCAATAATTTCTGTTTTGTTGTCCCAAAGAACTACTCTTAGTGTTCCAGTTTTATCTGATACAAGAATACTAGCAAGCTTTCCTTTTGTCCAATCTCTGCGTTTAAATGTTTTAGATGGATAGATCGAAATTACATAACCTTGAATAGTCACGTCATTTAATCCGGGTATAAGATCTTTAATCTGAATTTTTAGTTGAACTGGTTTCTGAAGAGTTTTTAATCCAAGTTCTGAAGCAACAATCCTCGCTGCAGTTTCGTCCGTTAGAAAATTGCATACTCCTTCCTTCTTTTTCTCAATCATTTCTATGATTTCTTTACGGTTAAGATCTGAACGAAAAAATAATATTTCTTTAATTGTTTCATCTAAATCCATTTAGCTCACTGAAATAATCTGTTTGGGTTAAATCATATTCTCTATACCTATATGATAAGTGGTGACTCGTTTTTAATCGAGTCTCTAAATGCTGTTATTGTTAAACTTGTTTAATTATATTATAAAAGAAAAAATTTCATTTTTCTTCTTCATGCGTTTCTTCTTTTCCATATACCATGTACAAGAATCCTAAAATTAAAGCAATGAAAATTAATATTGAAAGAACAACAAGAATTAACGCGAAGTAATCACCGCTCATTTAAACCTCTCCATCGACTATTATTTGAATGTGCAATATTTAAGCTGTAACCTTTTTCCACTCATCCATCAGACAATCGTATAATCTATCTTCTTCATCGATCTTGTCATATTGAGTTAAAGCATCTGCAAGTTTTTGGGCAATAAGATGATAACATATGTTTGTTTCTCGATCCATTACCCGAAAATAAAAATCATCACAAGAACAAAAACCAGCTGCTGGCATAATCTGATATTCTCTTTCTCTTCCCACTACTATCCAGACAATTCTCCCACTGGGGTTAAAAATATATTTTTTTACTCTATATTCCTGAACTGCTTCCCAGGCTTTAATAAAACGTGAGCCAAATGTATCTGAGAGTTGAACACAATGTTGATCTTTTATTTCATTATTTTTTATTTCTTTGCATATATTTTCAAGTATGTTGATTTCTTTAGTTAATTTCACCTATCTTATCCTTCATTAAATAAATTTTTGAATTACGATAAATATTTCAATTAGATTAAAACTTTAATCGATTTTAATTTCTTTGAAATCTTGCTTTATTTTTTCTTCAACTTTTGAGGTTCACGTTTCTGCTTTACGTCTAAACATGGACGGTTTATACCACAAGACTCAGGATCGTTAGAAGTTTTCATATTACCAAACTCTCTTATTTTGGGTTTACCATCTTGTCCAATCGTCATACTATATCCATAAACAAATGGTCCCCATTCTGGAATAATTGAACCATCAGGAAGTTTTCTTTCACGTTTTAAATTCTCTGGAATACGAGTTCTAAAATGTTCAAAATCTCTCTCAATCATTTCCTCCATTTCTTTCATCATTTCTTCCATGTCTCCAAAGAACCAATTTCCAAAGAATGGATTGCGTTTTCTTCTGTTTCTAACCCATTTAGGTAAATCATCATCGGACATAGGTTTCACCTTTCTATAATTTAGTAAATTCAATTGATTAATATTATTCTTGGATTATAAGGTCTTCAATACTAGTTTAAAGCTTTCAATAGGTCAACAGTCCCTAGGAAAGTTCCATCCAGGAGATATACCTCAGCATTGTCTAGATTAACACATCCTGATCGCAAAATTGGATTAATGTATTCGGTATTCTTTTTCCCTTTTTTAATCTGATTTATTGGACTACCTCCTAGAAACTGGTTAAATGAAGGTAATATGAATAAATCCTCAACCTTAACTTGCACACCATAATCCATTTGAAAAAAACGAAAAACATCGTCAATATTTTTTAAACCTAAATATTTGATATAAGCTTTAGCAAGTTTTTCACATTTACATTTCGCTTTTACAAAAATCTGTTTTATTATTCTAAAACCCATTGGATCCCGAATAGATAGCATTGGGTGAACATGACCTGTAATTAGACTTTTACATCCTAAAAGTTCTGGTGACGGCCATGAATGTCCGTGAAATAATCCAATTCCCTTAAAACTAATTCCTGAGGAGGGAACGATTTTGATTTTTTCAGGCAATAATGGTTCAAGGTTCCCATCGTGGTTTCCAGGAATTATTTTTATTTCTTGTATTTGTTTTTGAATGTCTTCAAAGAATTCAGGTATATCTTTCCACTCTTCCATTGAAACTCTAGTGATAGCATCTTTGATATCTCCTAAAATAAACAATTGCGATGGAGCTGCTTCTTCAATCAAATTGAGTAGCATCTTTTTTATTTTTGGGGTTTGTGACGGAACATGTACACCCTTCTTACTCAGATGCCTCTCCCAACCTAGGTGGAGGTCAGAAATTACTAATGTACGTTCTGACCTATCCTCCAAAATTAGAGCCGGATAGGGTTGAAAAAGTTTTATCTGAGTCAAGATATCATTTGAACTCCTGTTACTCCTCAAAAGTGGGATCTTTAATATCATCAGGTTTCATTATTTTTTTGATGGAATTATAAATACTCATGTTAGATGCTGCAACAAATGACAATCGTTGAGTGGCTTCTAGAGGAATATCAAGTTCGTTTCCTTCCGGAGAAAGAATTGTGCCACCTGCTTCTTTGAGTATAAGGTAAGATGCTACTATATCTGTTACTCTTAGTTTTCCGCGTATATCAATAAAGGCATCTGTAATACCCTCTGCGACATAGCACACTTCTAAAGCATTAGCCCCAAAATGTCGAAAATGATTTGTAATTTTTAACAAATGTTTCAGTTTGTTTACTAGCTTTTCAATATTAATTGTATTAAAATCGATACCAATAACAGCGTCTGTAATTTCAGATTTTTTAGAAGTTTTGATTTTTTCACCATTTCTAAATGCACCCTTATTTTTTTGGGCTGAGTAGATTACATTATGAATAATGTCGTGAACGATGGCTGTTTCTACATCTTTTAGAAATGGGCTCTTAGAAACTGCAATTACATTAGCACAAAATGGTACTCCTCTGATAGCATTTGTTGTACCATCCACTGGATCTGTTACAACATAATATTCAGGATATCCAAAACCGATCTTTTTAGTACCCGCTTCTTCACTAACTAGTGTACATGAAATCTCATATTTACTTAAACAATCGATCAAAGCTTTCTCAGCAGCTAAATCAATTCTTTTTGAATTATCTCCTCCTGCGCCAACACCAAAACTGATAGCAGCTTTTGGTGAACCATAAAGTTTGAGAGTTTCTTTTCTCATCTTATAAGAGCATTCCAATAATATTTCTAGCCAGTTCAGTTTTTTCACATCCACATTGTTAAATATAAACTGATTTTTTAATTTTTAATTTTAGAATCATTATCGAAAACACCTTAAGCAAGAAATGTTTTTTTGGAATCAGACAGCGGGGATCGCCGAGCTAGGTCAAAGGCGCAGGCTTCAGGAGCCTGTCCCGTAGGGGTTCGTGGGTTCGAATCCCACTCCCCGCACCATTTTTAGTCATTTCTACAGCTTCTAATTTTTTAGAATCGAAAAAAGTATCACTCTTTTTTATGGAAATATTTCAGTATACAAAATATTTCACATTTATTTCAATTTCATAATTCAAATTGTTGTTTACCTAATTCTTTAATAATTTTTTTGGGTGAAAAAGGAACGAGAATGGCAGATTTAAGACGACGTCCAATATTAGGAATAAGTCCAACTGCATCGGTTCCTAGTTTACATAAGACTATTTGTTCGAGAGTTCCAAGAGATTCTATTTTGATAATATCTCTTGAATGTCTTGAGGACTTTACAGCTTTTTCAGCCTCTGAAAAAAGGGATCCAAGAATAATCAATCGATCTAGTTGGGAGCAAATCCAATTGGAAAATAAAGAAATCTGTGATTCAGAAAGCTGAGCTTCAATAGTATGGGTTCTTGAGGAAACGTCTTTGCGAATTTGGATCTTAAGTGGGATATTTTCAATTAAACAAAAAAGTTTTAACAAATTTTTAATTGGGATCTCTAAGCCATCAGCTAATTGACCTTGTAGAAGCTTTTCCGAAATGACTGCATCCAAAACGTTAGGATAGTTAACACCTAAGTCAATGTAAATGTTATTTTCTTTTTTAGTGCAAAAAGCGATTTTACCTTTTAAAATAGAGAATTTTTTTATTTTTTTCAAAGATTGAGGGGCTAATCCGATTTCACGATCAAGCAAATTCAATGCTATTGTTTCGTCCTCTCCGGAGATATCAAGTTGTATCCAACGACGTTCTGTAATTCCTACAAAATTTAATTGAACTCTTAGACCATTAATTAAACTGGCATATGTTTTCTCAATCTTTAAAGGAGAATTTGAGCCATAGAGCTTGTCAAGAACTGTAACTATTGGGATTAGAATCACCTATCATCGAATAAAGCTCTTCGTGAAGTTTTTTTATACGCTCTATAGCCGGATGAGTTACTCCAAGTTTTTTTACCAGATCATTTATCGCATCTTTTATAGATACTACTTTAGCTCCTTCTATCAATTTGTCGGCATAAGCTACGATTTTTTCCTCTAAAGTTTCAGGAAAATAATCTTTTATTGGCAATCCAAGTTTTTTTGCCTCATCAGATGATATGCCTCCTCCAATGTGGCATTCGATAATTGCTATGATCGATTTTGATAATTTCAAAGATTTAGCTATTTGGCTACCAACAACTGCATGGTTTATGTTGTGAGTTTTTGAATGTCCAATGTCATGAAGAAGAGCTCCAACCTCTACAAGTTTAATATCAATCTTTACTCCATTTTTTTCGCATTTTTTTGCAAAATTTACAGACAGAGTAGAAACTGCCTTACAATGTGCAATAACCTTTTTTGAACATCCCATTCGCTGAAGAATGTCTAGTGCTTCCTCAGGTGAAGGAATTTTCTCATTCACCTAATTCCTTCCTGAGAGTCTCAACCCGTTGTATTAATGCGTTTTTTATTTCATTATTATCGAAATGCATTAAGAGTTTGTTACACTTGGGACAACGAAAAACAAGTTCCATTGCATCCTCAAAAGGTATCCGATCACATCCTTTGGTAAAGCAGGAATAAAAATCATGAGCCTGCTCATATTCTAAGCGGGTTTCAAGTTTTTCTAAAACCCGATGTTTTTGATTTAAAATAAAACCTGCCAGTTGATCAAGTTGAAGTCTCCAATGGAAGATAAACCATCCTGTGCTCTTGTCACGAGATCTTCTCAATCCTACGAGTGAGTGATCATATAGTTTATAGAGTATCCTGCGTACTGTATTCAACCTTATTTCTGTTTTTTCTGCAATCTCATCATCTGTGGTTTCTCCTACTTCTTTTAGAACGTTAACAATCTGAACTGCTTCTTCGCCTCCAAAGGCTTCGGCAACTCTCTGTAATGTTTTGTCGTCTACAATAGATAACATTGAATCGTTACTCCGCTTATTTTATAATAAGGGTAAAGCAAAGCTTAAATCTCTTCCCGAAACCAAGTTCGAATCTAAACTTCAACTACTCTTTTTCCTCTAATTTGTGGAACTATCTTCTTCTTCGGGTTACTGATAAAATAGTCCGTAAGTTCCTTTCCATTAAAAAAACGGTCAAGAAAAACAGCCAAACTGGAACATTCGGAATGAGGTTGATTTCCCACAGCAACATTGAAATCTGATATTTTTTTGTTAAAGAATAAGGATGGAACTTTTTGGCTACCCACAATAATCATTATGTCTTTTCCTGAGGTTTTAATTCTTTTCATCACATCACTTGTCTGGATGTTTTCTCCATATGCTGTAAGGTGAACGACTATGCCATTTTCTTTCCATTTTTTGACAACATTTTTCCAAGGGTGTCCCATTTTAAATTTGAAGTTTCCTCCCCAGCAATCCACAACCTTTTCAATGGTTTCTTTAACTTTAGAATCTGTTATATCTGCCATAATGAATTCTGAAACGCCTAAAGCTCGAGAAGTTAATGCTAAATGAGAGGTCAATCTTTGATCTCTATGTCTATGTCCCCATCGTAAAACAACAACTTTCTGTGGACTCATTTCATTACTCTTTGCTTGTTGATTCATAATTAAATATTCCACCTTGTTTTTCAATAGAACCTTTAACCCTATCTGCAAACCAAGGAATAGACTTGAAAACAACTTTTACTATTTCGCCATCATAATTTACTGTCTGGACATGAGAGCGATCAAAAAGATTAGAAACAAGAGACATTGTTTCGTCATTTATTTTGACAGAAAAAGAGGCATGAACATAATCAACTAAATATTTAGTGATCTCCTGTTTTAAACTCGTAATATTGATCTCTTCTATTGTTGAAATTGGAATAGGGTTTGGAGCTAGATCTTTCAATAAATCAATCTTCTTTTGAATTTCATCTTTTTCTAGCAGATCTATTTTGTTGAAAGCCATTACTAATGGAATTCCTGTTGCTCCGATTTGTTGTATAGTATCAAGGCTGCAAGATAATTTTCTTTTAATATTTTCTTCAGATTCACTAATATCGACTACTAAAATAATTACATCTGCAAATATGGTTTCTTCAAGGGTGGAATGAAAAGCCTTAATTAATTTCAATGGAAGTCGGTCTATGAAACCGACAGTATCTGTAAGAAGCACTTTTCTCTTAGAAAACTTAACTGCCCTAGTTGTTGTTGAAAGAGTAGTGAAAAGAGCATCATTCACCGGAACTGTTTCTTTTGCAAGTAAATTAAAAAGGGAACTTTTCCCTGCGTTTGTATAACCTGCCAGAGAAATCGAGGAAAACCCTAAAGCAGTTCTCCTTGCACGATGTAGCTCACGTTCTTCTTGTTTCTTTTTTAACTTTTCTTTTATTGAACTTATATGACGTTTTAAAGTTTCATAGTAAACATCAACTTCATACTTTCCCAACCCCATAAACCCTGGTTGCTCCTCTATTTTCGCCAACTTTACACGTTCTTTTGCCCCAGATAATTCATACCTGAGTCTAGCTAGACTGATTTGGAGCTCTGCTTCATAGGTTGATGCTCTTTTAGAAAAAATTTCGAGTATGAGCTGAAAACGATCGATTACAACTAAACCCGTCTTCTTTGCTAAATTGTAAGATTGGCTAGTCGTTAGGTCGTTGTCAAAAATTATTTTCTCAGCACCAGTATTTTTTACTAATTCAACTAGTTCATTTGTTTTTCCTCTTCCAATTTGGTAGCTCGGATCGCGTTCCCTAATCTGTTCTATTGATCCTACTACCGAATATCCTGCTGCATTGGCAAGGCTTCTAAGTTCAACAAGACTTGACGGCTCTGATTTAAGCCGTCGTTGAACAATTATTACCTTCGTTAATTTGCCTCCTTTTTCTTCAGCTGTATGAGATCTCCTAAAGTTGTTTCACGGGGTTTAGCTGAAGAAATACCCTGAACTTGGGGTTCTGATACGGGAACACGGAGAGTGATTTTCAATGCATGTTCTAACCGTTCCGCAAGTCCTAAATCGGGAATCATTTTTCCATTTTCTATCTTTCGTAATACAGAAACTTTCTCTCTGATTTTTCTACCTAGATCTTCATGACTAAGGTTTATTCGGTTTCTGGCTTGTCGTACTATATTTCCAACGTCGGTTACAATTTCATATTCCTCAGACACAACTATACTCTTTTTCTTTTTTGCATAAGGTTGAATTGGTTGAGAATTTATGGAATATCTTTTCCTGATTTGAGGTTTTGGATTCCAATAACCCGAACCAAGTTTTCCACATTTATTACATACTATCATTTTTGCTCCTTCAATTATTGATCTTACTGGCTCACCAAAGATTTTGCATCCACATACTTCACACTGCAAAAGAAAATAACACCTAGATTAATCAATACAAGTCAATTCTTTATAGTTGTCGATTGTCAGGCTTTTTTTGATTATTTGATAATGATTAATAACGCCGCAAATTATTTAGGGAAACAATTACAATTATTTATTTGTGGAGAGATGAATTTATGCCAATGGCTTTTGTGTTAATAAATACAGAAATAGGATCTGAGAGTGAAGTTTTAGAAGAATTAAAGAAGATCGCTGCGGTGAAGGAGTCCTATATGGTTTATGGAGTCTACGACGTGGTAGCCAAAGTTGGTGCAGATACTATGGAGAAACTTAAAGAAATCGTAACTTGGAATGTGAGACGGCTTGATAAAGTTAGGTCAACCCTAACTATGATAGTAATCGAGGGACAAAAGTAGCCCTCCACATCCCCCTATTTTCAATTATTTTTTTATCTGATATTATTTTTATCTGTTTTCAAATCATTTTAGAACAAATGAGCGAAAGCTAATGGTTCAGCTTCATATAGGATTTGATGATACAGACTCACCAAAAGGAGGATGCACTACCTATATAGCTGCTTTACTTGTTGAAAAATTTAGAGCATATGGAGTTAATTTCTTAGACTATCCAAATTTAATCTTTCTGGGAGAATTCCCAGAAAAGTTATTGAGTTTTCAAAAAAAGCAAAACAAAGCATAATCACCTTCGATAGGGCCTTAACTCTCGCTGAAAGTGTCAAAGCTGAAACTTTTAGATTTAAAAAGGGAAGAGGAATAATCGGAGGATTAGCTGCAATTGGAGAATGTCTACAGAAAGACCACACATTTGAAATTATTGCTTATAGAACCCCAAAGAATCGGGATCAATCACGTAGAGTGCTACCGTTATCTGTAAAAAATATGGACAAGCTATCTCCTAATACTTTCAATAATGTTGATCCTCAAACAGGACGCATTCTTATTACGCCTAGAGGACCAGATCCAATACTTTGTGGCATAAGAGGGGAAACTCCCCAAGCAGTAAAAAGGGCATATGAATTATTAAGGATAGAGGAACCTGTCGAAAGATGGATGATTTTTCGAACAAACCAAGGAACTGATGCTCATTTTCAAGGAGTTGTTAAAATTAAAGAGGTTAAGCAATATAATTCAGTTGTTGTTCAAGGATTCGTATCGAGAAAACCTCGAATAATTCAGGGTGGTCATGTTATTTTTTCAATTAAAGACAATTCAGGAGAAATCGATTGTGCTGCCTATAAACCCACAGTTTCTCTTTGTGAAGTAGCAAGGAAATTAATTATTGGAGATTTTTTAAAGGTTTATGGAGGTGTTCGACCTTCTTCACAAAATTTTCCTTTGACTATAAATCTTGAAAAAATAAATATTCTACATTTGGAACAAAAAAATCCTTTATCAACCCGACCTGCCCTGAATGTGGAAAGCGGCTAAAATCGATGGGGACTAATCAAGGTTTCAAATGTAATAAATGTGGTTTTCGTTCATCAAAACTTACAAAACTACTGATAAAAATAGACCGTGGATTAGATTGTGGACTATACATTGCTTCTCCAAAGTCTCAAAGGCATCTTACAAAACCGTTTTCTAGATATGGAAAAGAGAAGACTTGTCCCCCAAAACAGTTGATCGAAAACTGGTATTTTTCTTAATGAAGAAATGAAGAATTAAAAAGATTAACCAATCTACAATCAAATAATGATTTTGACAGTAAACTTAAATGCTTCTGTAGAAAAGTTACGGACTGGAATAATGTTAGCATGAAATTCTCTTTTATTAATCCTGGTCCAAATCCTGATTTACCTATCGAAGATGTTAAAAAAATGGTAGGAGCAGCTCCTCCTTTAGGCATGTTATACATCGCGACTTATCTAAGAGAAAACGGAATAGATATTTCGATTGTTGATGAAGCATCACAATGTTTCTCAATTAAAGACACGGTTGCTTGGGTAAAAAAAGAAGATCCTGACATTTTGGGATTTTCTACTTGCAGTAGTTCAGGACGTAAAGCTGCGATTATTGCAGACGAGGTTAAGAAAGAAAACCCAAATATTACGATTATATTTGGTAACTTTTATGCCACTTTTAATCCGGAGCGAATTCTGAATAAGTATCCTTTTGTTGATTTTATTATTAGGGGAGAAGGAGAATATACAAGTCTCGAGTTAACAAAGTGTCTGGAAAAAAATCGTGATTTGAAGAAAGTTTTGGGAATAAACTTCAGAGGGAAAACTGGAAAGATCATTTCAACACCTGATAGGCCTTTAATTAAAGATGTTGATTCTCTTCCTTTTCCAGATCGAAAATTACTGAGTATTGAGTATCATAATACAACAGCTGGAGTAGTTGTAGCTCCAAGAAAATTTAGTAGCTTCCTGACTTCTAGGGGGTGTGTTTTTAATTGTCGTTTTTGTGGATGCAGAAGATTAGCTCGAAATCTTTGGCGATCAAGATCTGTTGAAAATATATTAGAAGAATTGCATCTTTTATCTAGTCAGGGATACAGGCAATTTCTTTTTGTTGATGATAACTTTACATTAAACTCAAAGCGAGTCATCAATCTTTGC
>JARRMB010000036.1:7927-13290 GCA_037386325.1 Candidatus Bathyarchaeota archaeon | reverse complement strand
GATGAAGCAGTCTATAAAGATGTTTATTCTTACATATTAACTCCTGAAGCAGCCAAAGAATCTAATTTAGGTTTTATTCTTACAGTTCCAATAATTGATTTCTTAGAAAAATTGGGATATGAAGTAGAAAGTCCAGGATTTCTTATAGGAAAATCTGGAACTGGCCACATGTTTGACTTAACAGCAATCTTCTCTGGAAAGAAAAAGAATACAACTGCAATTGATATCGTAACATCTACTGATGATGTTGTATCTGAACAGTCAGTAATCTCTATGTTTGCAAAAATATTTGACACTACACCAAACAGAGCTTGCCTCATAGCAATCCCTAAAATGACCGAGAACGGTAAAAAATTGGCATCCCTTTATAAAATAAATTTAGTAGAAGCAAAAAATCAGAATTCAGCATTAGATGCCCTAAAAGTTTGTATGAACAAACAAGTCCTATAAAAATATTAGAAAAAAGGCTTTAAGTTTTACAGATAGAAAAAAATTTTCTTTGGATAACTAAAGGCATTGAATATTTGTAAGATATAATTTACATGAAAAGATAAATTAGTCTATAAAAATAATAAACTGTTTAAGAAAACAAAAATACTTATAACAGTGTTATAATTTTAAAATATATAAATATCAAAGACGAGTTTGAGGGAAACATTTGAAAGTTGATAAAGAAACCAAAACAATTACAAAAATTTATGATACCATTTTGGATGGAGTTGGAGAAACACCACTAGTTCGATTAAACAAAATAACCGAAAATCTGAAATGCACTATATTAGCGAAAATTGAAGCAAAAAATCCAGGTGGAAGCGTAAAAGATAGAATAGCCCTTAATATGATCCAAAAGGCAGAAGAAAAAGGTCTAATCAACAAAAAGACGGTAATAATAGAACCTACAAGTGGAAATACTGGAATCGGTTTAGCAATTGTTAGTGCTGTGAAAAATTACAGACTTATTCTTACAATGCCAGAATCAATGAGTATTGAACGTCGACGTTTACTAAAAGCATATGGTGCAGAAATAGTTCTAACTCCCAAAGAAGGGGGAATGAAAGGTGCTGTTCAAAAAGCTGAAGAACTTGCAGCAAAAACCCCTAATTCATTTATTCCTCAACAATTTCAAAATCTTGCAAATCCTCAAATCCATAGAGATACAACTGGTCCAGAAATTTGGAAAGCAACAGAAGGAAAAGTTGACATTTTAGTTGCAGGTGTAGGCACAGGAGGAACAATAACTGGGATAACCGAATGTATTAAACCACTTAAACCCAAATTTCAAGCAATTGCAGTTGAACCTTTTAATTCTCCAGTCTTAAGTGGAGGAAATCCTGGACCTCATACAATTCAAGGAATAGGGGCTGGTTTTATTCCAAGAATATTAAAAATGGAGTTAATTGATGAAGTTATTAAAGTAAAAGATGAGGATGCCGTGAAAACTGCTCGCAGATTAGCAAAAGAAGAAGGTCTTCTTATGGGAATATCTTCAGGAGCGGCAACATTTGCAGCATTAAAAGTTGCCATTAATTCCACCATACGTTTCGTAATTCTCAGAAATTTGTCGTACTAAATCAGGTAATCCTATTTCGATCCAGTTTTCTTCTTCAATGATTGGAATCCAGAAAACATTATAAAAAATTGCATGAATAAACCAATCATTGAAGAAGAAAACTGGATCGAAATAGGATTACCTGATTTAGTACGACAAATTTCTGAGAATTACGAAACGTATGGTGGAATTAATCATCTCGATGAAAAAGATTTGCCTTCAAAAAAAGTGGTTACCGAAATTCTTGAAGATTTATTATCAGTTCTTTTTCCAGGATATCTAGGAAAAGAAAAAGTAAGTAAATCAAATATTAACGACTTTTTGACCAAAACTTTAACATCTATCTATATGAGGCTCGTAAAGGAGATTGATAAGAGTCTTAAGTATTTTTGTAGAAAAAACAAAAAATGCCCAGAGGACATTTGTATAAGAATTGCAAAGATGATCGTAAAACAACTATTAGAAGAACTGTGTAGAATCAGAATCAGTCTAAGTGGAGACATTGAGGCAGCTTATTGCGGAGATCCAGCAGCAAAAAGTTTTGATGAAGTAATTCTAAGTTATCCATGTGTCCTTGCTATTTCGACACATAGAATAGCTCATGAACTATACATACGAGATGTTCCATTAATTCCAAGAATAATGAGCGAATATGCACATTCGATAACTGGTATAGACATTCATCCAGGAGCAAAGATAGGAAAAAATTTCTTTATCGATCATGGAACTGGAGTAATAGTAGGAGAAACTGCTGAAATAGGTGATAATGTAAAAATTTATCAAGGTGTAACTTTAGGTGCATTAAGTTTTCCAAAAGATGAAAAAGGTCATCCAATTAAAGGAATAAAAAGACATCCAACTGTGGGGAATGGAGTAATTATTTATTCAAATGCTTCAATCCTTGGAGAAAAAGCTGTAATCGGAGATAACGCCACAATAGGTGGAAACGTTTGGATAACATCAAAAGTTCCTTCAGATACTATTGTCACAGTAAAGTTTCCAGAAAACAAATTAACAAAGAAGTAATTCTAGGTTCTAGAATAGACTGCAATATTTCCGCGTTCAGTTACAACTTTAACTGAATAAATTCCTGTAGGTAACAATATATCATTTCGCAGATAGATCTCTGTATCTGCAGAATTTACAAATACAGTCATATCGTAATGTTGATGCTCAGTAGCGTTAATTATCCACAATGAAACCAAATGCACGGTAAAGCTACCGTTATTTTTGAATGTGAATTGAGTTGCATCAGTTTTTACTCTTATTCCAAAAAAATCTATGTCAATAGATGTTTGTTGACTATCAGGACCCTCATCAAATAGTTTAACATTGATTGTACCATTAGAATTAACATAATTCTGCCATATATCTGTCAGATTAATCGAATAATAATCCCAACCCATTGTTGGCGTGTGTCCTTCAGTGGAATTGAACCCGATATTACTAAAGGTAGAGGAAAACCAGTCATAAGCTTCCAGATTCCAATTCTCTGAAGAATCTTCACTTCTATAATGCAACAATATTTCGACTGTTTTTAGATAGTCTGGTTGATATTTGGATAAATCTATTTTAAATGATCCCACCATTTCAAAAGAATTTGTTTCACTTACTGATCCACTAGCATTTTCTGTAAAACTTTCATATCTTGTATCTATATATTGGGTATTCAGAAAATCTCCATCAAGTCTACTCCCAAAGTTAATACTATATTCGCTTTGAACACTAAACCATGGGGATTGGGTTATTTTTTCAACATTACTGAGAATGATATTTTCTTTCATTTTTTCATAATCAACTTGGTTCATCTCATAATTCCACAACACTATGTCTGTAACAATCGCCAGAATAATGACCAAGCTAAGTGCTACAACTATAATATTGCTAACACCTCTACGATCCTTTCTAAACCGGCGAAACATAGTAATCCAAGACATTTGTTCCTCTTCCTGTTACAACTTTAATCTCATATGCGGAGTCTGGACTCCAATTATAAGTAATATTGAGCCAACTATGACTCTCTTGTTCCAAATTTAGATTCGAAAAAGTTTGGTTTTCACGATTTACATAAACTGCAACTACATCAATAGAAATTTTACCAACATTACGTAAATACAGAGAAATTTGATTTGGTGTAAACCAAACATCCTCAACAATTAAGCGTTCACCCATTGAATCATGAAGCCCATCTGTAATAACATAGGTCGCTGTAATAGCGATAGACATACCAGCAACAGCAATGACTGTCAATAAAAGACTGCTTAAAACAGGAGTTATTGCCTTTTTATTTCTTATTATTTTTCTCATATTTTGATAACTCCTTACACAATAAACTTGAATGCTAGATACCCGATTGTCAGGAGAATGACACTGTGCTTTAAACCGCCACCTATTGTCCCTTCACCCATTTTTCCAGCTACAAGACCTCCAAAGAACGCTTGAATTGAACTCATATGAAAAAAATACTTCTTGCTTCGCTTGGAGGCATCAGATCAAACTGGTTAAGTTCAAAATCAGCCATATCAACAAAAAATGATTTTAGAAGAATTATAATCGTAAATAAGAAAACAAAGAAAGCAACGTAAATAATTGCTAGATATGGTCTCGTCTGAGTTTTACGTTCAGAATCAAAATTTAAAGTTGTCTGAACAAACTCTTCTAGTGGTTCAAAAACCTTTTCAACTTCTCCTCCTGAATGTTGAGCTTCTAGAATCAAAGGAATAATCTGTCTCATAAGATTTGTATCAACGCGAGAACCCAAAGATTGAAGAGCATCTTCAAATGACACGCCCCAACTCATCTGCGCTACCATTCTCTTCAGTTCACTGGTCATAGGTCCGTACTGTCTTTTTGAAGCTTCTTCCAATGCTTGAGGTAAAGTCATTCCACTTTTTTGTGCTTGAACTATGCTCCTAAATAAGTCAGGAATATGATTATCAACTGAACGTTTCCAACGATAGTCTACATAGTCCAGGACAGCTGGAGGAAAAACAGTAATTACAATAGCTAAAAGGAAATATTCTTCAAATAGAGGATTGGCCCTAAGTAACAAAATGGCTGTTCCACATATAATTAACCCTAGACAACCCGAGACAATCCAAGCAATCTTTTTCTCCTTTTTTTGAACTTTAGGCATGATCATCTCTTCGGTGAGGTTATATCGATTATAATAAGAAAAATTATAGAACCAATTGGTAATCCAAGATATGTTAATAGTTGTAGTAGCAAACGAGAGTCTAAAGAACCGACTCCTGCACCACCTAACATGGACATAACTGCAAGCATTACTACAAAGATAAGTGATCCCGCAACCATCAGAGTTACATAAAATTCTGACAAAACTGAGAGATTATCAGAAAAACGTTTTAGATTAATCTGCTTAAGTTTCATGTATTGTTGTGATCTATTTCGTAGATATTTTACTAAATTACCTCCTGAGTGAACTACAGAAATAAATCCTTCAACAAGTTCTTTAAATCGTTCAGAAGGTGTCCTTTTGGATGCAGTCTCTAGAGCTGAGATAACATCAAATCCAAAAAGTTCGACGTCTCTTACTACATTTTTTGCTACTGTAGAAATTGTCTGTGAACTATCAACTTGTGCCAAAGACCGCCAAATAAAGTCAGGAGGTACACCTGCTCCAGCCAAAATTGACATATAACCTGCAGTGAAAGGTAAATCATCTTCTAAAGATTTTTTTAGATTATCTGCACAATAACTTGGATATAAATAAAATCCAATAATTGTTAAAGCAACAGTAAGCAAACTTAGTCCTAATCCAAAAAGAATTGATAGAAAAAGAGAAAGCCCAAAA
>JARRMB010000036.1:0-7882 GCA_037386325.1 Candidatus Bathyarchaeota archaeon | reverse complement strand
AAGCAATAAGCTAACCAAAATTGCCGTACTTATGTAAGCTTTAAAATTAGTTTTCATCCCGGATTTCTTTAAATTAGATTTTAAATCATAAAATAACGGAAAAAAACGTGATACTTTCCCTTCAAGTAATTGATAAGCAAAAACCTGTGGTTTGCTTCGTCCAAACTTTAGATTTTCAATTGATTTTGATGCCTTTTTCTTAAAAAAGGATAAATTAAGAATACTTAAAATTTTAAAAAATCCATTATTGAATCTCTTTCTTAGTGTGCTTTTCTTCATGATAAGTCCAACCTAGCATTACGAAAAACACGATTAGCATCTGCATAGTAGTCCCTGATAACCGTAACTACATCTGAATATTTTCGAATGCCTTCTTTCACCATCCAATCTAAGACAACCTTTCTTCGATGCAACTCATCTTTAACTTCTTTTTCAGTTAGTCCTTTTAGTTTCATTTTTTCATCCAAAAGGTAACTTCGTCCAGAATATACAAAAGAATCACTTCTTGGATTCCATCGATAAACTTCGTGAGTCAATAATTCTTTTGTTTTAGGATCTAAACCTACAATCTCAGTTACTGAACTAGTTCTCCGAACGGGCTTTCCATTAACTTCTGTTCTCAACTGAACGGGTATAGCATCAATCATAGTTAATAGAGGTCTTGGAATATTCATCGGTTCTGATTCCAATCGGTGAATAACTGAACTTGCAGATTCACCATGAATTGTTCCCATACCTAAATGACCTGTTGCCATTGCTTGAAATAGGGTATAAGCTTCTTCGCCTCGAATTTCACCAACAATCAAATAATCTGGTCTTTGTCTAACAGCTGCTCGTAGTAAATCAAATAACGTAATACTAGAACTTCCTTTTCCTTCAAAACCAAAACCTGTTCTTGCTACAGATGGAATCCAATTTTCATGTGGTAAGTTTAATTCAGCGGTATCTTCTACACTTACCAACTTGAGTCCAGGTTTGATAAACATTGAAAAACAGTTAAGTATCGTTGTTTTTCCTGCTGCTATACCTCCAGCTATTAGGAATGATGCTCTATTTTCGATAGCATACCAAAAGTATGCAGCCATCTCTGAAGATAGTGTACCTAATGATATTAGATCAGATATTGTAAGTGGATCAACACGAAAACGACGTATTGTGAAGGTAGAACCCCTTCTTGTTATTTCACTTCCATATGTCATTTGGATTCTACTACCCTCAGGTAATGATGCGTCGAGAATTGGCATTGAAAGTGAGATGTTCTTTTTTGCCAGGTAAGCTAAACGCACAATGAAAGAATTAAGTTCTGAGCTGGTTTTGAAGATAATATTTGTTGGGAGTGATTCATAGTCACGATGCCAAACATAAATTGGTATATTGACTCCATCTGCTGAAATGTCTTCAATAAGTGGATCATGCATTAGCGGGTCAATCTTTCCATAACCTAAAAAATCTCGAATAACATAGTATGTAAGTTTGTCAATGGCTTCTTGAACAATTTTTAACCGGTAATCTTTGATAATCTCAGAAATTTTATTTTTGAGATATTCTTCAGCTTTTTTTCTGGTCTCAATTTCATTTAGGTTAACATCAATTTCTTCGACAAGAATTGATTTGATTTCTTTTAGCTGTTCTTCTTCTTCATCCAGCAATGTGGGTTCGATGAGTTCATATATTATTCTATGAGTATTCGGTTCTGTAACAACTGCTGCATACACATAGGGCTCCCGAATTGGATATACCTCTCTGAAAACAGAGGCCTTTTTTTCAGATACAAACTTTGAATTGGTTTCCATTTTAGCCCTCACGTCTTTTGCAATTCAGTCAGTCCACTAGGGAGTTGACTAATTAGCATGTACAGCTATTTGTCATGACAAGAAAGTGGTTTATATTAAGACTTAATAAAACCTATGGAGTTTAAATCAATTGTCTAATAAAATACCTAGAATGCCCAAAAAGGAGATTCAATCCGCATAATCGCAATAAATTCGTTCAATGCATCAAGTTCTTCGGGTGTTAACCGATCACTGAATCTAGTTAATAACGACTTTGCATGATTTTCAGGAATTCTAACATAATACATCTCCCCCTCTTGAATGTGACGACCAACAATTGCTTTACCTAAAGATACAGCAACCTGTGAACCAATTTTGGCTTCTGAGGCCGCTTTACCTTTATCCTGAATTTGTAAAATATCGCCCACATTTCTTCCATTTTCTTTGACAAGAGTATTTTTCGGTTTTATTTTTCCAGCTAAGACTTCAACACCAATAACTGCAGGTTTAGCTTTTCGAAATACATATCCTGGAATAAACTTAACTTTTGCAGGTTTTACTAGTCTGTTAAATTCTTCATTTAGCCTTGCTTCATCTTCTTGTTTCATCCAAGCTAAGTATTCGTCTATTAGATTGTAGATTGTTTTTTGATTAAAAATTGGAATGTCACGGTTTCTTGCTTCTTCTTCTGCATCTTGTAATACCTTAACATTAAAAGCTAAAATTACTCCATGAAGCGGATCACGTTCCTTTACTACTGTAGCTTCAGTAATATCACGTTTAGATACATCACCAACATCTGCCATCTTTATTGGAACGTTATTTCGTTTCAAACTTTCAGCTATAGCTTCAAGAGAACCCAAAGCATCAGTTTTTAGAATCACACCATCTAAATCTGTAGCTACCTTGATTTGTTCAACTTCGTCAGAAACCAGTTTCACATATTCGTCAATACAATCTTCAGAGGGAATAGAATACAAGGGTGCACCAGCTAGAACATCTTCAAGATTTGGTGCTGCAATCTTAACACCAGCTGCAGCAGGAACAGAAGCAACTGACGAAAATTTATCTCTTGGATCTCTTATTTCATCTAAAGGTTTAGGCAAAAAAACCGCACGGACACTAGTTACTACAGGTTTTTCTTTGGCGCCTATAACGATGAGATCTCCTTTCTCAAGTATCCCATCGTATATTATCACGTTGATAGTCATTCCTAATCCTGGTTCTTCTTTAACTTCTAGAACAGTTCCTTTTGCTGGACCCTCTGTTGTTTTGAGTCTTTTTTTAAGATATTGTTGGGTCAAACCCACCAGAACTGCTAACAATTCTGGTATCCCTTCTCCCGTTTTTGCACTTGTAGGAACAATTGCGATAGTTTTTGTAAAATCTTTAACATTACTAAATTTGTCTGTTCTAAAACCCAGTCTTGAAAAAGTTCCCATTATGCGATATAAATTTTCATCCAAATCTTGTTTAACGTAAGGATCCTGTTTCCTGTAAGACGATGAAAATGTTTCATCATCATAAGGTTTCCAACCAGGAATACGATCAATTTTATTAGCTGCAACTAAAAAAGGGGTTTTTTTCTCTTTTAGGATGTCAAGACACTCATAGGTTTGTGCTTCAAATCCTCTTAGAACATCAATAACTAGAATTGCTATATCAGCAACTGCTCCGCCTCTTTTTCTTAAATTAACAAATGCTTCATGACCTGGAGTATCAATAACTAACAACCCTGGAAGTTGAACATCTTTCTTCAATCCATTGAATAAAGGTCCACAGATTTTAGCTAGAGTATCCACTGGAAAATAACTTGCACCAATATGTTGAGTAATTCCTCCAACTTCTCGATCTTGAACACTGCTTTTTCTGATTTTGTCAAGCAATTTTGTTTTTCCAGCATCTATGTGACCTAGAACTGAAACGATTGGCTGTCTTATCGGCAAGGAATTACCACTCAAAAATAATCAATGCATCGTTGCTTTTAGGTTATACTCTACAGTCAATGCAAAAAAACGAGGAATCCAACACTGATTTGGTTGTTTATAAGTTATTTAGGTATTTTTCACATTGGGCAATTATTTGATCGATTTCTTCAATGGGATAATTTGCGTCAATATCAGCAATAAGACCTTTTTTTCTAAGATAATCAGCAACTGGTTTTGTTTTTTCTCTGTAAACTTCTAACCTGTTCTGTATTACTTCAGGTTTTTCATCTGAACGCTGCATTAATCTTCCACTACATCGATCACATATCCCATCAATTGTTGGAGGCATATTTTTTATATGATATATTGCTCCACATTTTCGACAGGTTCTTCTTCCACTAATCCTCTCCATAATTACCGGATCAGGTGCAGAAAAATTAAGTGCAACATCAATTTTTTTAAAGTTCATCATCGCTTCTGCTTGTGGAATAGTTCTTGGAAATCCATCAAGAAGAAATCCATTTTTGCAGTCTTCTTCTTCAAGCCTACTTTTAACTAAATCTATGACTAATTCATCAGGGACAAGGTTACCACTAGAAACATAATCTTTTATTTTTTTACCCAATTCAGTCTGATTTTTTATGGCATTTCGGAAAAGATCACCTACAGAAATGTTAGGAATATTATATTTTTTTGACAATATTTCAGAATAGGTACCTTTTCCTACCCCTGGAGGACCAAGTACAACTATATTCATAACCATTTTACAAGACATCCAACTGGAATCTTTAAATCCATTTTTTGGTTATGCTCTGCCTTTTTCTTCTTTTCCGAAATATTTCGTCCATTTAACCTTCCGTGAATCACGCTTAAGAATTATGGAACTTTTTTTGCATTTACTTGAACAGAACCATAGAAGTGTCCCGTCATTCTTAACATACATCATGCCAGTTGAAGGAGGAAACTCATTTCCACAAAAGGAACAGTTTTTAGACTTGGGCATATTAATAATCCTTCTTATCGTCTAAGTCTTTTTGCTTCCCGTTCAGTATCTCTTAGAACAAGAATATCATTGGCTCTTACTGGACCTTTAACATTTCTTGTAATAATGCGTCCTTTGTCTACGCCATCCAAAACTCGAACTCTTACTTGAGTAATCTCCCCAGTAAGTCCTGTTCGACCAACAACTTGAATTACTTCTGCAGGAACTAGCTCATCAGGCGTGTCTTTTTTGCTCATCCACTAGAGCCCTTCTGTTTTAGTTCCTCGATTCTATTTGAAATTTCTTTTACTAAAGAAACAGCTTCACCAACATTGGCTATTGCAGCCGCAGCTGAAGAAACTTCTATTCCTGCGGAGATTCCAAGTTTTTCTCTGCTTGGTACAAACACATAGGGAATTTTGCGTTCCTCACATAAGATAGGAAGATGTGCTACAACCTCTGGTGGATCAACATCATTTGCAATAACGACAAGTTTTGCTTGCCCTCTTTCCACAGATTTTGTTGTTTCGTTAGTACCTATTCTAACTGATCCTGTTCGGTTGGCTATTTGCAAGGCTTCATAGGCTGCATCTGCCACCTCATTAGGAACTTCAAATTTTGCATAAAATGGTTTTGACATATGCCTCACCCTTATTTTCAAGTGTTGAGTTAATCGAAGACAGGGTTTATGAATGTTTCGTAGAATAATTAGTTTTGAAGGTTAAAAGCAACATCAGAATTGTTTATTCTTCAAAATAATTACAAGTTTTCATTAAAATGAATGCTAAATTTTAGTGGAAATTTGCCCTCACGGCAACCTGTACCACGCTACCCAAGGAAAGATCAAATTTTGGCTATCTCGGTTGAGATGATACATGAAATGGGATTTATGCGTGCAGAGCAGGTTTCATCTCCGCGAGAGCAAAAAGTCGTTAAATCCAAATAGGGTAATAAATTTTATGAATCTAGAGAAACTAAACAATACTGTTAGTGGTGATATCATTGGATTTGTTAAGCATCTATATTCTTAATCTTTTGATTACAATCGCTATGTTTAGTGTATTAGTTTTTCGAGCATGGGTTGAACATAAAAATTATCGATTAATGTGGAAAGAATTAGAATGGAATAGAACCTGTCAAACAGCAGGAAAACTGCTGAGAGCAGAAAAAAGTCTATTTACAAAAGTTGAAGGCGGCGATGAACTTTATGAGATGCTCTGTGAGTTGTTTTCTATAAAAAACGCATAACAACAAAATGCTCTTTTTCCAATAAGAAAAAGTTTTTTGAAGAATCAATAAACAATAGAGGATTTTATGTATGTGCAAAGTATGCTATCAATTTTTCATTATTGCTATCGACTCTAACAAATCCAAATCGCTGAAACTGGATAATATCGTCTGGATGTAGTGTTTTACATGCTTTTTCTGCGTATCCTTCTGCTAAAGAAGCGTCAGGCATTACACATTCACATTTAATTATGTTTTCAACTGGAAGCCAATGAATCAACGGAGCTCCAATTCTTCTTGCTTCTTCATAAGATTCGCCCGAAAAAGTGGAATAGACAATAGATTTTTCAATTTTACTCTGAAGTTGAATAGATCCATTAAACGAGTTTCAGATTTATCCTCAATAATATTCAGATCATTTTTTGAGATAAACAACTTGACTTTACCTTGTTTAGGAAGGATTTCAAAATCACGGAATCCTTTCTGAGGATAATCGGGGTGCAATGGAATTTTGACATTAAAATTTTTGGGCACATTATCAATTATTAGTTCTATGGGATTGGATACAAAGAAATAACGATTAGCTTTTGGATCAATAATTTTTCGATTATGCGCATACAAGTTTTTCCAGCTTAAAACTACGTCTTGTGGTTTAGGACCAACATCAATAATTAAACGATGAATTGCTTCTGATGTTATTCCTCTTCTTTTTAAAGCTGCAAGGGTAGCAAGTCTCGGATCGTCCCAATTTTTGAATTCTCCGCTATTTAATCCCTTTAAAATTTCTGATTTGCTAAGTGATGCTCCAGTTATCTTTAATCTGCCGTAATGAATAGTTTCTGGATATTTCCATCCGAGATGTTTATACATATATTCCTGCCTAGCTTGGTTAGTTAGATGTTCTTTGCCTCGAATAATATGAGTTACACCCATTAGATGGTCATCTATTCCAGTTGAAAAATTGTAAAGAGGCCAAACATAATATTGTTTACCTACTCTAGGATGGGGATATTTTTCTGGATCAATTATTCTTAAGGCAGGCCAATCACGAACAGCTGGATTAGGATGACTTAAATCAGTTTTAATCCGGACAACAGCTTCAGACTCTTTATATTCTCCAGTTAACATTTGATGCCAACGAATCAAATTTTCGTCTATAGTTAATTGTCGACATGGACATGGAAGTCCTGCTTTTGATTTTTCCTGAAAAATTTCTCGTACACAGGTACAAACGTAAGCTTGACCTAACTTGATCAGTTTTTCAGAATATTCATAATAAATCAGAAGTCTATTACTTTGAATAAATTCTTTATCCCAATTACATCCAAGCCATTTTAAATCTTGTCGAATAGCTTCATAGAAAGCCAATTTAGGTTTCTTAGTCTTAGAATCTGTATCTTCAAAACGAAGATAAAAAAGTCCATTATACATTTTGGCATAATCATAACTAAGAATTATTGCTCTAGCTGAACCCAAATGAAGAACAAAGTCAGGATTTGGTGAAAAACGTGTCACAATAACCTCATAATTTTTGACATTAGGTAAAGGTGGAAGTTGCCGTTTTTCTTCAGTTTTCTCTTGAACCAAAGCTTTAGGATACTTTTCTCTAAGAATTGTATTTTGTTTTTCTAATGAAAAGCTATTAATTTCAGTTACAATCTCTTTTATGATCGGCCTAATATCCTGAATCTTTTTTCTAAATTGCGGATATTCACCTAATAATTTACCGAGAACAGGTTTTTCTGAAGCTTCACCTTTATAGTTGAGCGCATTTAATAGCACAATTTTTTCGATTAGCGCTCTAGCTTCTTTTTCTTCTTTCAGATTCAAGGCAAGCCACTTAATAACTTAATTTTGTCTAGAAAAAATAAGATCTGCAAGATTAATGAGGTCTTCTCTGTTTTCAGAAGGGGGAAATATAGATAACATTTTTTTGGCTTTTTTTATATTCTTTTCTGCTAATTTTTTAGCAT
>JARRMB010000035.1:1949-13693 GCA_037386325.1 Candidatus Bathyarchaeota archaeon | reverse complement strand
CTCAAATTTCAAGAATCTCCTTTAGTTTATCTTGTGGTGCGCCAGTCAATAATGTTTTGTTATCTATTATTAGTGTTGGATATGCTAGTGTTCCCCCTCTGCTTTGAATGTCTTTTATAATTTTTCGTTTATCTTCCGTGTTGCATTGGTCAATATCAACGTATTCGTATTCAACATTATTATCTTTAAGAAATTTTTTGGCACGATTGCACCAACCACACGTACTTATTGAGTATATCAAGACTTTATGTTTTTTATTACTTCCAGGAACCTTAATCGTTTTCATGATGTTCTTTTTAGTATATCATAAAACCTTGATTTAACATTAATTGATTTTTTTCAATTATTTTGAGATATATAATATGTGATGAGGAGTTAATTTTAAACCAAGATCATGTGATCTGATGGTTTGCTTCCCAGTAGCAACCTGTAGTGATCATCTTCCCCTTGTTGTTGCACTCTTTCAATTTTTCCTTCTGCAATTACTTTTTCACCAATTTTTGCTTGTTCACAGAATCTTCCTCGAAATGATACGATTTCATCAATTGGTTCAACTTTCGTTCCTTGAATCACTTTCACATTGTTAATTTTATAGGTACAAGGGCTAAATAGTGCTTCTTTATCATTTACAATTGTAGCAAGAATTCTTGAATTGCCTTCAGGATAATAAATGATGTCACCATATTGTTCTTTTATTTCATTTGGATCTTTTACGAATCGGATGAAAAAATGTTTTCCCAGAAATTTTCCATGTGAAATCTTTCTTAAATCTGTTCGAACAAAATCTTCGAAAGTCATTTTAGTATCCTTCGAACGAAAATCGAACAATTCTTTAAGATTCTTTAAGTCATAGGCTTGAAACAAGTTTTTTTCATCTGCAAGTAACCGTTTCATAGTTTTTGCTACTTTGTAACTTGTTTTGGAGCCATAAACTATTAAATCAATGTCAGAGGATTCTTCTTGAATTTTAACAAGTATCGATCCAGAAATTCCAAGTTTTTTCCATTGAACTCCAGATTCTTCTTTCAGGTTTTCCATGAAAAGTAGAGCTGCTTTTTCAGTTTTATCTAGATTGATTCTTTTCCTAAGTGCCATTAATCCTTGAGTTGGATGAAAATGTTTTTTTATTTCGTCAATCGGTATTTCACAAAGTATTGTATTAAAAATTTGATCATTTACCAGATATTCTGGATAAACTCGTTTTAAGAGTTCATATCTTTCGGATAAATTATAGTACTTGGTATAATTTTTTCCAGATCTTTTTCTGTTTCCGTTAGGATCAGGTACATAGCGGATAAATGCGATTGTTCTATTTGGAGGATGGACTAAACCTTTAACATCAAAAATTATATTCTTATTATTTTCAATAAGGTCGCCTTCTCGAAAAGTGTTAGTCATTTTTTCTCCTCGATTTATATTATAAATTATAAGATCTATTGCTTGCTTTCAATAAATTAACTCTATTCTGTAAAGAATTCTAATTTCATATCGATCTTTTATTTCTGATTCGAAATACTTTGATTTATCACTTATGTTGATTTTGCTAGATGCGCAACTTTACTTTTTATTTTATCAAATTCATGTGAAGCCTGTTTGTAAGGAAGATTATATGGATCTGTAATATTCCATACAACAGTTTTGTCCATGCAGTCTGGTGAAAGATCGAGAATAGCTTGTTCATGTTCTGGTTCCATTGCAACAATTATATCAAAAACACTTAGATTCTTGGATTCCAAACTATCGGGAACAATTACAGACAAATAACACTTTCATAGCAGACACCAGTTTCAAGTTTTAAATGCATAAATATTTCCCACTTAATAAACACCAACTTTTTGTTGAAAAAATGTAACAATCTTATTATTATAAAGATTAAAGAGATTAAATAATAAGATTCAATTTATAAGAAGAAATGAATAACTTATTACATCAATTTGTAATAATCTGTAAAGATTGGTGAACAAGGATGAATATAGGCACATTAACTTGGGAATATCCACCGAGGGTTGTAGGTGGAATTGCTCGTCATTGTGAAGGACTTGCAAAAGCTCTTGTTAAATTGAATCACAAAGTTCACCTATTTACACTAGATTTTCCTGGAACACCCAATTATGAAGAGATAGATGGAGTCAAAATATATCGTGCATCAACAGAATTAGGACATCCAAATTTTCTTACATGGGTTCTAATGTTTAATCATTTCTTATCAAAAAGAATGGCCGATGTAACAGGAAAAGTTGATTTTGATTTAATGCATGTTCATGATTGGTTAGCAGCATTTTCAGGGATCTCTTTTAAACATTATCTCAAAAAACCAATGGTGCTTACAGTACATAGCACCGAAATTGGAAGAGCTCAAGGTTTACATAGTCCTGATTCTTTTGCAATAAATGGAATTGAATGGTGGGCCACCTACGAATCTAATCGAGTAATTGTTTGTAGCCATTCAATGAAAGACGAAATTTGTAATCACTTTAATATCCCCGCAGAAAAGGTTGATGTGATTCCTAATGCAATTGATGCTACAAAATATCATACTTCTTCAGATAGAGGTTCAGTGAGACAACGATTCGGTGTAGGATGGGGAGAAAAATTAGTTCTTTGTGTTGGACGTTTGGTTCCGCAAAAGGGGATTGAATATTTTATAAGAGCAATCCCAAAAATAGCTCAACGTTTTCCAGAGGCAAAATACATAATTGTTGGAGAAGGTTGGTCCAGAGATATATTAGAAGCTGAAGCCAGAGCTAGTGGATATGCTCATAAAATTAAATTTACTGGCTTTGCTTCTGATCAGGATGTAATTAACTTAATGAGTAGTGCAGATGTTTTAGTTGTTCCTTCGATTTATGAACCATTTGGTATAGTTGCACTTGAAGGGATGGCAACAGGAGTTCCAGTTGTAGCTAGTCAAGTAGATGGATTAGCTGAAATTATAGATCATGAACGTACTGGAATTTTTGTATTCCCGAGAAGCCCAGAATCTATCGCATGGGGAATCGGACGTGTGTTATCTGATTATGATCATGCTAAATGGATGGTTGAAAATGCAAAAGAAAAACTCCACAAGGCTTATAGTTGGGAAGCAGTTGCTATGAAGACTGTCGAAGTTTACAAAAAGGTGGTGGAATAAATGAGTGAGAATCATTCTTTTCGTTCTCAAGCCGACGAGCAACCAAACCAACTGCGTCTTTTAATCATGCTCCATAATATAGGTGCAACTGAATCATCAAAAGCATTAACTATTGACCAAATCTCAGAATGGACCAGAATGGATACTCCCGAGCTAACAACTCACCTTCAAAAACTAATCGAATTAGGTTATGCAAAACATTACCGCTCAGAAGACAAAGACAAATTCCATCTCACCATCGATGGAATCCGAAAAGTGCTTAGTTTGTATAGTTGAAATTCAACTAAAAAGTTTAGCATCTTTATTCCTTTTTAACGATTTCCTTAATTCGAGAGCGGCATCCTCGGGTGAAATCACATTAATAAACATCCCAGTACTTTTCTCAAAACCAGCCCAAATATTTAATCTTGGATAAACTTCTAGATGCCAATGATAATAATCTGTTGTTTTTTCATCAATTAAAGAATGAAAACCAAAATTATATGGAGGATCATTTACAACATCTTTTAATCCGCCTAAAGAAACTCTTAATACCTCAGCCAAATCGTTTTTTTCCATTTCGGACATATCCAACATATTTGAATGTTCTTTGTCTAAAATATCACAGAAACAGCATTTACAATTTTTATCCCAGAACATTTTACTTGCCTTTTTTTCTTGATTCAAAATAGTTGGAATACATGGAGTAGCAATAAGCTGAGAATGGGGATGAGCTAGAGATGCCCCAGCTTCAGGTCTATAGTTTCTGAAAATTGAAATATGTTTAACATAATTGTTCTTTGAAAGAGTTTTTATTCGATCAAGATACGCCTCTATAACCTGAATAATTTGGGAAGGTCTTGCTATTCCTAGATGTTCTTCATGACAAGAAGATTCGATTATTACTTCATGATGACCAATAGCCTGGAAAGCTGATGTTGACTTTTCTTTTATTTCATAATTTTTTTGTTTCGGTGGTTTAAACACAGGATATAAGTTCGGTATCACTCTTACTGACCAATCTTTGAAAGTGAATCCTTTTTTGTCTTTTTCTTTTTTTATTTTACCTTCTGAAAAATTATAAACCAGTACTGCTGGCGGTGTCATATGTTCATTGCCCGGACAAAGGGGACAAATACCTTTATTGGCTATTTTGTTATTATTGACAAAATCTGTTGGTCTTTTTTTGCGTTCTTTAGCTATAACCACCCATCGATTTAATAAATAATCTTTTCGAACTTCATTGTATACCATTTTATATCCAACTAAAGAACATCTGCTGTTGGCGATAAAGGTTTTTTAGATTTTATCATTTCAGAATAGCGTTCAATAGTTGACTTTGCAGCAGAATCCCAACTAAACATGTCTAAAACTCTTTTTCTTCCATTTCTGCCAAGTTGAATTCTTTTTTCCGGATCTTCAATTGCACTTATTATTCCCCAAGCAATATCTGACGGGTCATTTGGATTTATATGAAAACCACAGTGATCTGGTCCACTTATACTTACAATTTCTCGCATTCCACTTGTTCCTGCTGCTCCAACAACAACCGGTTTCTCCATACTCATCGCTTCTAAAGTTACAATTCCAAATGGTTCATAAAGACTTGGAAAAGCTGCCACATCGCATGCAGCATAATGCGCAATTCGCTCTTCTTCAGGAATAAATTCAAAACGGAATTTGACTTTATCTTCAAGTTTGAGATTGCGAACAAGCCCTTCTAAATAATCTCGCATATCTCCTAGACCTACAATAACAAGTTTTGCGTTTGGAATTTTTTGCAAAATTTGAGGCATTGCCCTGATTAGTTTATCTGCGCCTTTTATCCATACCAATCTACCAATAAATAGTATCATCATATCATTTTCGGTAAGCCCATATTTATTTTTGATCGCTGATATTCGTTCTTGACTTACTTGTTTAGGACTATATTTTGTTGGATCTACTCCATTATAACAGACTCTAATTTTTTCTGCAGGAAAGCCGTCCTTAATTAGTTCATCTTGCATCGCATATGAAACCGTAATTACCATATCTGACATTTCTGCCCCTCTATTTTCGATACTACTAACTACTGCTGAACCATTTCCCAGTGTTCTTCCTCTCTCACTAGAATGAACATGAAATGCTAATGGTATTCCAAGTTCTCTTCTAATAGTTATTCCTGCAATGGTTGATAGCCAATCGTGGCTTACAACTAAATCAAATTTGAAATCTTCATCTCTAACTAATTCATTAATCATTTTTGCAGCGCTTAAATAATTATACATTAAAATTTTTGAAAAGAATTGAATTCCTCTTCCCCATTTCTTAACATCTTCTGCAACTACATCAGGTAAGGAATCTGAAACATCAATGTGAACTGGACGATGAATTTCTATCCCTCGTAAAAGCTCTCGTGTTGGTAAACTACCTTTGTCATCATTCATCGTGAATACAGTGACATCATGACCAAGCAAAACAAACTTTCTAGTAATCTCCGCAGCGTAAGTTCCAAGTCCACCAACAATTTTAGGTGGATATTCGTAAACCATCACAGCAATTTTCATAGTTTTCACCTTATCGTTGTTTTTTAAAGAATAACCTAAAGAGCCTTTTTCACTGTTGTTAAATGCTTTATTTAATTGTTACTTACCTGTTCTAAAGAATCTTAATCCATTTTTTATAGTTAAATTTAAACCCTATTTCTATCAAACTTTGGATCCAATTAATTTCATAATATTACTATACTTATTAGTTCTTTTAATCTCTGAAGATGACTATTTTCTACTAAAAAAATGAATTTGAAACCTTTTTTATGATTAATAAATTCTTTTTATTATGAATCGATGAAGCAATAGGATTAATCAGTGATAAAAAATCAAATCAATTTTTAAGAACAGAATATTTTAGTTTATTTGAATTTAATGTGATGTAGATTGGAAAGTAAAGAAATCAAAGATTTTTTGAAAAAATGGTTCGCAGAGATTGCCACCAAAGATTGTTCCAGTTGTTCATTAACATGTAATTTGTCATCCATGTGTGGAGAATCACCAAAATATATTGCTTGGAAAAATGGTTATTCTCCAAATGATTTAGAGAAAGTTCCACAAGATTCCATTTTAGGTTTAGGTTGTGGAAACCCATTTAATTTTTTGAATATAAAGAAAGGAGAAACAGTTTTAATTTTGGAATCAAGGGCAGGAATGGACGTTTTCTTAGCATCAATAAAAGTAGGTTTAGAAGGAAAAATTATTGGTGTGGATATGATACCCGAAATGATTGAAAGAAGTAAGAAAATTGGTTTAATGCATGGATTTACCAATGTTGAGTTTAAACTGGGGGAAATTGATCGTTTGCCTATAGAAGACCAAACAATAGATGTTGTTATTGCTAATGGCACTATCAATTTATATTTAGATAAAATTGAAGTCTTCAAAGAAGTTCATCGAGTTATGAAAGTAGGTGGTAGATTTTCAGTGGCTGACCTTGTAACGACTGTAGAATTACCCGATGTCGTTATTAATAATCTTGAAGCTTGGGCTAGGGGAATCGGTGGTGCATTAAAAAAAGAAGAATATTTAGATAAATTGGCAAAATCAGGATTCGCAACGGTAAAGATATTTTCTCAAAAGCCTTATGCTATCAATTTTTATCCAAAGCTAAGAGGAAAAATAACTAGCCTTCAAATTCAAACAAAAAAGTAATTTGTCCGTCAATCTTTAACTTGAAAAATTGGAATTAAATAAAAAGTTTTAATGTGTTAAATTCAACATTAATAGTTGAATTTTGCCTTCAATTTTTTATTTTTTCTAATGTTCCAATTTATTACTCTTTCTATCTTTTTTGCAATAAAAAATATTATAAAAAAATCAAATAAAAAATCATGATTTCCGGGTAATCTTTTCAACTTGAAAATAATTTAATGGGCATTCTCTTAACCTGAGAACATCCTAAAATAAAAATGACAATTTTTCATTACTTTAGTAATCAGAATAAACTTGGTAGTTCTGTCACTTTGGAAATAACAAAGTCTGGATGAATATCCATTATTTCATTATCTCCTTTAACCCACACTGTCATCATTCCTGCATCTTTAGCCCCTTGAACATCATTTTCCAAGGAATCACCTACGTGAACAGCTTCATTTCCTTTTATCCACATACTCCGTAAAGCATAAATGAAAATTTCAGGATCAGGTTTTCTTGCACCTAAATCTCTGGAAAGAACAATGCAATCGAAATATTTTGAAAGATCAAGTTTTTCCAATGCAATTCGCGAGACTTTGGTTATAGCATTTGCCACTATTCCTAATTTGTATTTTTTACGCAACTCTTCAAGCATATCTTTTACTCCTGGAACTATATCAATTTTAAAGAATCGATTATAGAGATCTTCAATATTTTCGAGACGTTCCTGTGTAATACCTAATCCCAGATTGTACAATAAATCACTATAAAGTAAATCAAACCGTAATTCAATTCTTCTGGCTTGGGATTTTTTCTGTCTTTCAAGCATTGTTTGATGAGCTTTGTTAAGTTCATCATTTCCCCCAGAATATCCGATTTCATTAAGATATTTTATTAATGCTTTTCTGTATTTTTCGCTATCAAGAGAACCATGAGCTAAAGTACCATCGAGATCAAAAGTTATTGCTTTTATTTGCATCATAGTTATCAATATGGGCACTGTAAGTTATAACGCATTAAAAACATTATGCCTTACAATTTTTTTAATTTTGCCTTATTTAATGATAGTAAAAATTACACTGTAAATGCAAGAATAAACTCTCAATCTTATGCAAATGATCAAAATAGCAAGGTGTTCTATAATCTTGCATGTGTTTTAACAATATTGTGGATTTCTTGTTTCCAATTCTTCGATGTTGGTTTTTGTTAGATTTTTTATTTTGTTAAGATCTGGAATTTCTCCGTATCCAACTAGAGTTATTGCTGTTCCTTCGCCACCATTTCTTGCAGTTCTTCCGATTCTATGGAAATATACTGGTGCATCTATCGGAACATCATAATTGATTATGTGGGTTATTCCTTGAATATCCAAACCACGGGCTGCAACGTCTGTTGCTATTAGTAAATCAAATCTTCCTTTTCTAAAGGCATGTGTAACTCTTTCACGTTGTGATTGAGTAAAGCCAGCATGCAATGATTCTGCAGAATATCTGTTGGCTCTTAATTTATGTGTTAGCCAGTCTACACATTTTCGAGTATTGCAGAATATTATCGCTTTTTGTACGTTTTGAGTTTGCATCGTTCTAAGTAAATACTCAAGTTTGTTTCTTGGATTCATTACCATATAATATTGATCAAGTTGTTCAAGGGCGATTTCGTCTTTACTAACTAATATTTCTTCTGGATTTTTCATATATCGTTGACAAATATCCATAACTGATTTGTCAATAGTGGCAGAAAAAAGACTTAATTGTCTATCATCTGGAACTTTCGAAAGTACATAATTTATATCTTCAATGAATCCCATATCAAGCATTCTATCGGCTTCATCAAGAACAACTATCTTTGTTGATGAAAGATTCATTGTTCCTCTTTTTAGATGATCAATAATTCGACCTGGAGTACCAACAACGATATGTACACCTTTCTCTAATGCTCGAATCTGTTTTCCAATTGATTCTCCGCCATATACTGGCAAAATACTTAATTTTTTATAAGCACTGAATTTTTTTATTCTATTAGCAACTTGGATAGCCAATTCCCTTGTTGGGGCTAAAACAAGTCCCTGAATTTTCTTGGTTTTATTTTCAACACGTTCAACCATTGGAATTCCAAAGGCTGCAGTTTTTCCTGTTCCTGTTTGAGCTTGTCCAATTACATCTTTTCCTTTAAGTAATGGGATTATCGCTTGAGCTTGTATTGGAAAAAGTTCAGTAAATCCAAGCTTCTCTATCCCTTTTTTAATTTCTACTGTTAATGGTAAGTCTTCAAATTTTTCTATTTGCATTTGTTTTTTTCTCCTGTCACAAAATGTTTGCACGCAGTCATCAAAAGTCTTCAAAAGTAAATTGTCTTCTAAAGCTCCTCGAGTAAGCATGAATCTATGTGACTTTACAACTCATCAAACGTCTCTTATATAAAAACATTTACTTTAATTTTGAAAATCATTTATTACTAAAATTTATTGAAAAAGAATAATTTATAATTTGATGGCTTAATTGCTAGGATTTGTAATAATTATAGCTCATAATGAAATTCATTACAGATAATCCTTAAATCTTCATTTGAACTAAAAATAATCCAATAGAGGAATTTATTTTGAGTTTTATTTATGAGAAACCTGTTTTAACTTTTTATAAAGAGCGGTTTGGAAAACCTGAAAAAGATCCTTTTGTTGCAATCAAAGCAAGAAAAATAGTCATTAACAAAAATGAAGCCGATAACGATTTTAATTGTGTTTTAGAAGATTTTTTTCCTATTATGGGCAGTATTGATTATGTTGGATCTGGTGAACGAAAAAATGACACATTTGTTATCTGCTGGTTTGATGATTCAGTAGATAATTTTAGTTCAGCATTTAGACGGTTAACAGGTGTAACATTTAATGAGGGAATTAAGTGCACAATAAATGAAAAGGGAAAAATTACCTGTAATTGTAAATTCAAAGCGAAACATGGAAAATTGAAGTAAATATTTGCTTTTTAAAATTTTAATTTTTTATGTTGAATACTTTTAGTGCTTCTTTTAAATTTTCAAGAAAGAATTTTTTATCTAGAATTTTTCCTTCCTTTTTATTAAGTCCATTACAGCATGGAATAAATTTAAAAGCTATTTGATTAGAATCTAATTTTTCAATTCTAAATGGATATAACCTACATAATGTTGGCCTTACGTCATATATATAACATGTAGAACAACTGTTTTTACTGTCGTATCGTAAGAAAATACATGATCCATCTTTTTTTGTTTTTAAAGAACCTACTGTGTTCTGTAAATTATTATCGATACGTTTTTTGAAATCAAGAAAATCTTCAATACCCAGAGCCTTTATTTTTTCTATATCCCTTTCTGTTAATTCTGGACCTCCTAATTTGCAACATAAATCTGCACATTTTATGCATCCAAATTTGAACTCTTTTTGGATTATAACTATCTTAGTTATTACTTTACTTTGATCTAAATTGATTATTGCTAAGGTATCGTCCATTTTTATTAACTTCCAAATTAAAATTACCATTTCATGAAAAATATAAAATATGTATATATATTATGGGTCAAAAAACAAAAACAAATAATTATGAATATGTATTTTAGGTAAGGCAATTGGCTTTGGGGTGAATGATTCTGGTCAGAGGAAGGGGCTTAGAAGCCCAACGTATGGTTAAATCTATTGCAACTCTTATTCGAAATACAACTTGGAAATGTGGAAAAATTGAAAGATTAGTAGTTGACTATTTGCGACATCGTCTTCAAAGATGTGGTTCTGCACAAATTCCTATTATAGAGATGATGAGGCATTTTGAACTAAATGGAAAAGAAAAGAGTGAATTCCTAGAGGCAATTAAACGGTTAGAAAAACGAAATATAATAAAAATCTCTTGGTTGTAGCTAACCAATAATATTTTCAATTTTAGCAATAATTTAATCTATTGAAGTTCGAGAGAAAAAAAGAGTGAAGTTGATTTACTCTATGTTTTTTGTTTTCTTCTGTAGATTATTGCCAGTAGAGTTGCTATAACAAACATTGGTGCTATAAGAATAGGTGAGAATTCTGGTATATCAACACGGTTAATCTGTACTTCTAATACTCCTCCCTCATATAGTATGTTTAAATAATCAACATCCTCAGCTGGAGTTTGGGTATTAACACTTGGATTCCAAGTTTGGTAATTCACATATATCCTCT
This sequence comes from Candidatus Bathyarchaeota archaeon, assembly GCA_037386325.1. Taxonomy (GTDB): domain Archaea; phylum Thermoproteota; class Bathyarchaeia; order Bathyarchaeales; family Bathyarchaeaceae; genus Bathyarchaeum. Next base: position 2,730 of record JARRMB010000035.1, on the reverse strand, counting down.
GTCCTTCTTCTAGGTTGATGGTATAATTTTCACCACTACCTGAATCCATGACGAATAGAGTATTAGTAATGTTGCTACCTTCTGGAGGATTTGCGACAGTAAATTCAAATCTGTCTTGATTTGATGTACTGGTTGAATAATCATCAAAACTTGCTACAAGGGTGTACGCGGAAATTATACAGGTATCCCATTCAGTTTGAGCCAAAACAATTGAAAAACTCATAAAAGCCAATCCTATAAGAAATGTTGAGAAAAGAAACCTGGTTTTTTTATTCACCATTTCACCTCCCATAATTCTAATTCTCTTAGAAAGAGTGTGCGAGAAAATAATCTCTAATCTCCTTCCTTTAAAATAAGAATAAGAGCAATGTTAGATAAATAATTAATCTTAGAAAATAGAAGGTCAAAGTATCCTCCAAAGTTAAATAATTAAATTGTTTAACAAATCTTTTCTTCGAACACTTTTACTCATAGATTGACAAACAGTAGTGAAAATTCATAAAATATTTTATCAACTAAAATCAAACTCAGAACAGGGAAAAGTATGCATCCTAATACTAAAACATATAATCCCAAAGATGTTCTAAGAAACCTTCCAAAAGATGAACAGTTACATTTTTTCGAAAATACTACTGTTTATACCGGAAAATCTGCTCGAAATCTTACCCAGTTCTGTAAAATAATAAACACCATCAATGGAAAATCAATTTACTTTCACTTTAATCGATATGATTTTGAAAGATGGACAGGTGGAACCCTACATGATCCAACGCTTGCCAGA
>JARRMB010000035.1:0-1902 GCA_037386325.1 Candidatus Bathyarchaeota archaeon | reverse complement strand
TTACAAAAAATCGGCTAAAGGAACTGAAAAAAAGACGATCTAATACGCAACATAAAACTCCATAATCTGCCTGTTTACCGTTTAGAACTATTATTACATACAACTATTCAAATCAATGACTACTGACTTTACATCAAGATAATTTCTATTTGTCTTGTTCCTTAATCTTCATTAAGGGATCAGAATAGAGCAAGTTTTGATTAAACATTAACAATTAATCGATTAAGGTTCTCTATCGTTATTATCTTCCTAAGCTTATCATATCATTTGTAGAATGTTTTTCTCCTTATATGGAATTAACTTGAACATGTATTATTTTTTTGTGCCATAATGTTTCGAAGATTTTATTTGTGGGGGAAGATGTTTTTTTCTCGGGGGATGATGTAGCCGTCCCTAGAACTTTCTTTTGGCAAAGAACCTTCACTAAGAAAGTTGTCTTTCAAAATGTTTCGCCTAAGATATTATAGGTTGAATGTAGATTTAATATTATATGTCTGTGTTTTGTCCTATTGAATAGACAGAAACCATTATATAATTTATTACCGTCAAGTAATATACGGTTTTAAGAATGGCTAATTCACTTATAACCGTAAGAAAACAGCTTTTAGGATTACATAAAACCCCGATAATATGTGACCATCAAAAATGCGATCATATATTCAAAAAAGGTGAGAAAGCAGTTAGAACAAGAACATTGCATAGTAGATATTTCTGTCCTAAATGTTATGAAAGCCTCTATTTATAGCCCTCTTAGAATAGTTAGCTAAACAATAAACAATCTTTCATTGTACACGAAATAATCTGTTTTTAAGTTATGATGAGAAAAAGGAGAAGGGATAAAATTGAATAGACATTTTTGGTTATGGGTTCCAACCCCACATTGTTCCATCAATTGTTGCTGAAAAACCTAAAGTGGTGAATGTTATAACATTTAGAGTTGATACATAGGAGGAAACTTCAATCTTGACATTCTGCAAATCACCAGTACCCTTACAGAGTAATGCACTGCCCTCAATATCCATCATTGGAAAAACTATTGTCTGCTCACCTTTGTAAACTCCTTCAATTGAACCTTTGCATGTTGGATTATCAAAAACCCACTTCCATTTGAACACACCACTACCTTCTCCTGCTTCTTGATCCATTAATCCAATTAAGACAGTGGATTCCATTGTTCCCATACCTAATTGATCCGAGTCTATTACACCAAAGAAAATGGATCCTGATTGCAAACTAATCAATCTGTTGTCAGGATTATCTACATTTGGTGGTATAGCAGAGTCTTTGGGTCCAACATATTTTGTACTTCCAGGAGTAAAAGTACCAGCTGGAGTGGTGGTTGGATCACACATTCTTACTGTTGCAGTAAAATCCTGTGACATATTTCTTCTAACCCCCACAGCACCTACTAATGGAGTAGTCATAATCACAAATGTTAGAATAGCTATGGATAATACCATAATTTTCTTGTTCAATCTTTCACCTCCCCTTGATTTGTTTCACTAAGAAGAAAGATTGACAGAATAATTGTCCCCCTTTTCCCCTTACATAACTGCTTTCATATCAAGTTGTATTAAAGATTAACTAGAGAAATCTTCTAGAAAAATAGATAATAAAATTAATGACTGGATAAAAAAAGAGTGATTTTGTCTTCATAATGTTTATTTTGTTTTTGCAGGGAACAATTCATCTGAGTCTCTTAGGGGAAGGGGAATCCCAAAAATAAACTCTGAATGAACTGTTTCCTTTCTGCATCTAAGTTATTGTTGAATACTTTTTCTGGAATTAAATTCACATTTGCATTCCTAATTCTTCGAAAGTATGAAATGCTTCAACTTTTCCTATAGAAATCTTGGAATTAGGTCCATACTTTATCATAAATGTTTTATAAACTCCTAGTAC
>JARRMB010000034.1:0-12951 GCA_037386325.1 Candidatus Bathyarchaeota archaeon | reverse complement strand
GCACTGCAACAACAGATTCTTATGGAAACTACGCATATTCATTTATTCCACAAATGAAAGGCACCTACACAATAATTGCTACATTTGATGGATCAGATTCATATTTTGGTTCACAACAAACAACATATCTGATAGGAGATGATGCACCAGCACAGATAACAATTCCATCATATCCAGGATATCAAGGACCATCTGCACAAGAGGTTGCAAATAGTGTTGTAGCGAATCTTCCAGACGATGCAACACCTCAAGAAGTGGCTCAAGCAGTAATAAACGCTATGCCAGAATACCCTGATACCACAGTAGAAATTCCAGAATACACCACAATCGACATCGTTCTAGTAATACTCGTTGCAATAGCAATTATTCTCTGCGTTGTTCTATTACTGCGTAAAAAATAATCTAAAACAAACAATTTTTCCTCCCTCTTTTTTGGAGTAAAATAATTGGAAAAAATGGAGCTGAAATGGCCCGGCATGGAAAAATGAATAATCAAAGAGATAGTAGATAAGATTTGGTTTTTTTCATTTTTTCCTAACTCAACTTGAAATCCATGCTGGGACCTCAGCAAATCCATATTTTTCCAAAAAACGTCTTATTTTTTTAGAAATTAAAGGTAATTATTAATCAACTTCGAAGACTCTTTGACTTTAAACACATGGTCAAAATATTGAACAGAAACTCTGGGGAAGTAGTTGTGACTGCTGATTTTTTTGTCAGTCACTACTACTTCTAACTTAAAAGTTTTGAAGTTGGTGTTAGCATTCAACCTTCTGTGAAATTTTTTCCCGTTTTTTCTTTGATGGATTCCAACGCGATTGAAGATGTTGCTTCTCAATCAGATTTTTTAAACATCAAAATCTATAGAACGGATTTATATTCAAATATAATAAAAAAAGTTTAACGAAGGAAAAATTTTTATACTAGAGTATATAATTTATACTTAAGTAAAACAAAATGACCTTATTTAAAAAATTTGATGTGAGTAAAATGAATCAAAGCAAACAAAATCTTCGAGCTAAAAATTCGGCAAAAACCCAACAATTCTTTTCGGATAATGAACCCAAGGAGGTGATTTTATGCTTAAAAAAGTAGTTTATTTCACATTTATTATTGCTTTCCTTGCTTCAGGAATTTTGACCCTAACACCCGATGCAACTGCTAGCAAAGTATGTGGTCTTGGTTACTATGCACATTGTTCATTCACCCCCTATAGCACAATTATTTTGTTTGTTGCTGCCATGATAACTTACTTAATCGCCAGAAAAACAACTGGAAGGAAAAGTGTATGAGATTTTGGCGATATAAATGCAAATGTCCAAAAGTAGAATGTTCAAGGCATGGAAATCACAAGGAATGTAAGCAATATCATGCACAAAGAAACGAATTACCTTTCTGCAAAATACGTACGCACAAAACTATTCTCCATAACTAAAAACAAGTATCCAACAATATTAAATCAAAAATTATCTCTAAACTATTATTAATGGTTCAGATCAAAAATAAATGGGGTAAGCAAATGTTTTCAAAACAAGCCCTTACTCGCCTGCAAACTCTACTCCTTCTAAGTATAATAATTACAGTCAGTTTTGGGGGAATATGGTTTTATTTACAATCAGCTCCCGACTCTGATCCTGCTCATTTTTCTTTGAATATAATTTCTAGGCCATTTATCCCGTTAAAAACAGAAGATCAGAATCAAATAGCTATTCCGGGACAAAAAGTCATTTTTCTTGTAGATATTGAGGAAACAAAAAATGGACAAGGATATGGAGAAGTTGTTGAAATCTCTGCTAATGTTTCTGGTGCTTCAATATCAGTAAATAATCCTTTTATAAAATCTGGACAGATAGCTGAAATTGTTGTAATTCCGACACAGTCAAGCATAAACCAAACATTAATAATAACGATTAAAGGAGCCAGAACTGGATTCATCCAAACAAAAACAATTGATATTGAAGTATTGGATCGACAAGACAGCTTGAAACAGACAGCTTCTGAAATGAAGGACATGTTTATTCATTGGTTAGCTTCTAACTATCCCGAATATGGAATTTCAGAAAATACAGAATGGGAAGGAACTATTGTTGATCCAGGAATTTTGGTTGTTATGCATTACCTGTTCTTATCTGAAGACTGGGAAATGTATGTAACTTGGCATATAATGATTCCACCATCTGACTGGGTAAAAATCTATTTGAGACCAAGATTCGTAGAAATAAAATCTACTTTGGCTTTTGAGATTTCATCTGTGCAAGGCGGAGATGTTCCTCATTCTATTGAATTACCTGACTGGTTATGATCATGACAAAATATTTTTATACTTGAGTAAATATTATTATACTTGAGTATAATAACTAATAGATTTCAAAGTGATAAAAATGAAGAGAAAAGAGAATCATAGCTCTCCAAAAACTCAAAGAATAAAAAGGCAACGAAAAATAAGAAGAGACGCAATAATTGGAGAAGCAGAAAAATCATTCATAGAAAAAGGTTACAACGACACCACAGTTGATCAAATTGCATTAGACGCAGGATACACCAAAGCTTCAATATACAATTATTTTGAGTCTAAAGACGACATGTTTGCAGCCGTTTTAGCCAAAATCTATGAAAGAATGTATGAAATTTTTGACAAATTTTTCAAAGAACAAGGATCAAATATCAGACTTCGACATACTGGTGATGCTCATTTTAAGTTCATAAATAACTATCCCGGACAAGCAGAATTACTCGATTCGGGAAGATGTACAATTATAAGTCGAGGCATACTTGAAAAGGAAGAAAAAGGCCAAGAATTAACCGAAAGTGAAACCGAGTATAAACAAGGCGAAGCAAAAGTTGGAATGTTACTAATAGAGATCATTAAAAAAACCTTGAAAAAATATGGAGTGGAAGAAAAAGTCTCTCCATTAAAGGTAATAAAAGCTCTCGCTGCTCTTAATCCAGTAATTCTGAGTATAATTAAGACAGGTAAATCAGTAGGACAAACCGATGAACAGATTGAACAGACTCTATCTGTCCTCTTTAATATTATCGAGCAAGGCGTAAAAAATTACGAAGAACTTTGAGTCAACCTTCATAATCAACTGTAAAATCTGGTAACAGTTGTGAAAAAAACAAGTCTCTTCTTTATTATTCTCTTAATCTGCATGATTTCAGTTATACCTGCTGCAGGTGCAACAAACTGGGAGAAAATGTCAATACCAAATTACAACAATATTACAGCGTTTGATATCATTAACTCTGATGATGGATGGGCAGTAGGGAATAATGGAACAATATTGCATTGGGATGGAAACAACTGGAATCCTGTAGAAAGTCCAACCAATGCTGATTTCAAAGATATTGACATGGTTAGCTCAAATGAAGGCTACGCAATTGTTGCAGAAGATATTGCAGTTGGTCCATATTCCATATACAGATGGAATGGAAATAATTGGACCAATTTAACAGCAATCAATGGTATTATTACATCCATGGACATGGTTAGCTCCACTGATGGATGGATAGTAGGATTAAGTGGTGATATTTTTCATTGGAATGGAACAAATTGGAATCCTATAGAGAGTCCAATTAATTATCCATTAGAATCAGTTAATATGGTCAGCTCAACAGATGGATGGGCTGTAGGTCAAAGGGCGGTCATAATTAGATGGAATGGAACCAATTGGAATCTTTTTAAGGATCCAGAGTTTTCTGGAGCTCCATGGTTGTATTCTGTGGATATGGTCAATCAAAATGATGGGTGGGCAGTAGGAAGTGGTGGAGACATAATAAGATGGAACGGAATTAGTTGGGAGTACACTCAAAGTCCGGTTCCACCTAACAAACACTTGTTTTCAGTGGATATGATAAATTCAACTAACGGATGGGCTGTGGGTTCTGACGGAGTTATACTACATTGGAATGGAAATAGCTGGAATAATGTTACAAGCCCAACAACTGCTTGGCTAAATTCAGTAGAAATGTTAAGCTCAACCGAAGTATGGATATTAGGAGCAGATGGAATATACCGATTGCAAGATGAGGATAAAACTGTCAACATTCCTTTAGAAATTATTATTATAATATCTACAGTTTTGGCTGTTGCAATTTTAGCTAGCTTATTACTGAGAAAAAGAATATCCTGAAGAAGTAAATTCTAAATATTGAAAAAAAGAGGAATACGGGAGGTTCAGAGTCGGCGTTAGGTTTCAAATCTCTACAGGATCACTTTAACATTCATTTAGAATACTTTTATTTTATAGATAACCAGGATGCAATAATCCCTAACTGCTTTTACAATTGTAACATTTCTTATCGTGAACACAAATCATTTTTCCACAAATAGGACATTTCCATCTTTGGTTTTCTAATTTCAAGAATTCTTTTACACCATACTCCTGAATATATCTTAAATTCTCCACTAAACTGAAACCATATCTTTCCCTGTATCTGGTATCAAGAATCGATAACGTTTCACAAGGAAAATCACTGCATTCAAAACAATATCGAAGTTTTGCTTTTGCTAACTTCTCACATTTCTTTTTGATAAAAGCACAACGTCCTGGTCGCGACCAACAACCATCACAAGAGTGCTTCCTTTCTTTCCCACTCATAGTGTAGCCAAAATAAGCTATGCACCCACCACAGTTTATTCCACAAGGTGCAACAAGTTTAGCTTCAGTTGATTTTCTCATTCCAATCCATTCTACTGTTTCTTTAAAGCCATTTTAATGAATTCCATTGGCATCATGGACTTCTTTGCAATTTCTTCACGACTCAATCCCTGCAAGTTCAATCTTCGCACCACTTTTTTCATTGACTCTGAAAACTCAACAATATGACCGTCCGGATCATAAACTCTGAAACCTCTTTGCCCCCAAGAATGTTCCATTACAGAATGAATTACTTCAACCTTTTCTTTGACTAACCGATCATACAAATCATCGAGATTCTCAGTTTCGAAATAAATTTCAAAATTATTACCTCCAACAGCAATTTCAGTTCTCTTTTCTTGAAAAATCAGATTCAATGCATAATCTCTCTGCCAAATAGATAATCCGCCTTCAAAAACAATATTTCTTCCAAAATCATTGATGACATTTTGACCAAGAACAGTTTTATAGAAACGTTTTGACTTCTCGATATCTTCAACTAATATGACACAACTTTGATAAATTGGATTAGTGTTCACTTTTTTTACTCCCAGTTTAGGATTTATGTTTTAATTCAAATAAAAAGAGGTGCTTTAAAGAAAAGAATGAACCTAAACAGAGGAAGTTTTGCAGGAAAAATTTCTTTTATAAGTAAACTAGAAATGATTATTCAGGGAAAGAAATGGATTATATAGAGATCATTGGACTGACTGCAGGCGCTATGGGTGGTGTTTCACTATTTCCTCAAGTTCTAAAGGTTATAAAAACAAAATCTACGAAAGATATTTCTCGTGAAATGTTTTTACTCTTAACTGGTAGCATTTTTTTATGGCTTGTTTATGGGATTCTAATGAACATCCTGCCTATCATAATAGCTAATTTTTTTGGTTTAATCCAAGCTCTTATAATTCTGTACTATAAAATAGAAAATCAATTAAGAAAACGGGCAAAAGAGATAGTTTATGGTCCCCCTGAAATTTCGTAGGTTCCTTTTTGGGTTTGAAATCTAAACTTAATTCTTAGAACAATGATGGATTCGTTTGGTCTTCAAAATATTCGTTTGTGGTGTACTGAAGGTCGGTTAAGTGAAAAAAATATGAATAGTTTAAGTTTGATTTCGAACCTGCACGTAAATATGGTATAATTTGGGTAAAATTATGGTTGAATCTTGAAAAATTCCTTTAAAACATTTTGGCAGAATTTATTCCAAAAAGAAGGTGGAATAAAATAGAAAGAAAAACTTTAGCTTTAACACTATTGATGTTAACCGCTTTGACTACAATTGGTGCATTAACGGCAACGTCATTTGCAACTGAAACAACCTCGGATACAAGTACTGTGGATGTTGAAAGTCAAACGAATGATTTGCCATTTTTAGGACTGTCGGAAATGATGTTAAGTGAACAGGGATTTGGTGGAGGACCAGGATGTAGAGGAGGACACCGAGGTGGTGGTCCAGGAGGCATAGGAAACATTGAACTTAGCACAGAATACACAGAAGCCGTGAATACTATACTTGAAGCTGACACAGATGTGCAGACCCTAATTGCAGACGGTTACAATGTAACATCAATTAGACCAATTATCAAGAGTGTTGTTGAAGCTGATGGCTCTATCGTAACGGGTGCAACAACTGCTGTAGTTAAATTAGTAGACGGAACTTCAGGTTATGCCATTGTAAATGTGGATGTTTCCCAAACAGCAGTCAATGAACTAGTTATTTTCCCTAGAACTGTAATCGACAAAACGACCAGCTAAACAAAAAAGGAGATGTTACTCAGAAGAGATACTAATGGAGTCTTTTGAACCTTCTTTCCCTTTTTTTAGTCACTTATGATTTGAAAATTAATTAGTTTTACTATGTAAATATTCATACATCATTTTCAAGAACATTTGGGTTTGGGGTAAAAATTTATCTTTTAAATCTTCCCAAAAAACAGGGAGTTTTTGGGATTATTAATTTTTGGGATTATTATTGTCCTTCGGTAAATATCTCCATTAAGGCTTAAATCTCTTCATGTCCACTTTTACAACTCCAGACATTGTAGAGCATTACTGCAAAATAGCAGAGGATAGCAAGAATGATGAACATGATTGTTTTCATAAAGAAACTGTATGAAGGATCCGGTCTAAGCAACTCTATAAACCTATGAATTTCAATTCTGTAACTCATAATTGCTGCTAAAGAAAAAATCACTGTTCCTCCAACTCCAGCAGCGTATATCAAAAAAGAAAAATGATTTTGGTTCATATCTCATGAGCCTTCTTGTTGAATTAAGTCAAATATTTGCAAATATAATAATTCCGAAATTACCTTTTATTTTCTTTTCAAGTGTTAATAGTTATTTTATATCAATAAAGGATTAAATTTTGAGCCTAAATGTACCTACTAATTACTCAGTTTAAAACGTGTTATTCTGATGAATTTGTATGCTATAGGAGAATAAACCGCTGCTATAGCAAGTCCGATAGTTCCAATAATCATTATTCCTCGGGCTATGTCATTAGAAATCCATTGAACTAGGAATCTTAGGGAGACAGGTAACACCTCAACAAAATAGCTAAATTCGAATGGAAAAATTACTAAGAGCCAAAAAAGGCTGATTGCAATAAAGATGATTCCCCCAAAAACATCAAACAAACGTGAAAGGAACCTTTGACCAAATATTCCATCCAAAGATCCTGTAATAATCCAAGCAACCAGACTACCATAGAGCAAAATCATCTCTAGTATACCGAATTTTAATGTGAAAAAACTTGTAGACCCCGCTTGATGGGCAATAAAGAGATAAATCAACAAGACATTGACCACAACAATAACAATGCTCGTAAAACGGTCACCCAACGAAGGTCCTTTAGTCGCCTCTGCTTTAGCCTTAGAAAACCACTTCTCTGATTCTTTTTGTTCCAAAAGTTTCATCATCCTTAAAGAATATTTACCAATATTGTTGTTTGTAAATTTAAATTTGCAAACGTTCCATAAGATTTAGGACAAAAGTTTCGGCTTCTTTAAGGTCTTTAGAATTAGGTCTACCCCTGTTCATTCCACCAAAAAACCTCATGAAACTGTTTGTATTAAACCCCTTACATTGAAACTCGCCAATAACAACATAACCTTTGGATTCCAACTTTTCCCTAAGGTCAGAATGGTCTTTTCCACGTTTTTTATTGTCAGTTAATGCTGCTGTGGAAAAAATAAACACATTCTTGTTTTTAGCTTGCGGTATTTTATCTGCAAAATCGAGCATAGGTTGGTAGTGTTTTCCGCTGTCTATTCCTGCACCAAAGCCCAATAAATCATATTTTTGAATCTCTTTGGGGTTTATTTGTTGTGGAGTTTTAATCTGTGCACCAAGAATTTGGGCAAAAACCTTAGCAACTTTCTCAGTGTTCATGTGATGATAAGAATAAACCACCAACAAAGACTTCATTAAAAATAGCTTCCTTATTTTTTAGCTATATGTTGTTTTAACTTTAAATTTCTTTGTATATTCCAAAATTGAAAGCATTCTTAATTTTCTAAAGATTTGTAGGCAAAATCATAAATATTCAAGAAGCGACAAAAAGATAGGTTTCAAAGAATTATTCACAGCAAAGGTAGTGAAAAAATATGAGTCTCGGTTGGAAAGAATGGAATCGTAGCGATATAATCTACGGTGTTTTTGCTCCAATAGTAGTTGTTTTAATTATTGTTGGAGTTTCCCAATTGGATAGACTGATTGGTGGCGGATTTAATGCTGTTACAGGTATTATAATGCAACTTGAAGAATTGCTAGTAATAGTTGCTATTCCTTTATTGCTTGGATTAATTTGGAACAAATGGGCAGGTGGCGCTTCAGGCTTTATTATGGGAACTTTCTATGCTCTTTACTGGGCAGACAGTTATAGATCTCCTTTTTCAGGTGCCACTTTTGGTGCTAACACTATCTTACTAGGTTATATTTTGAGTTCAATATTAATTGGTTACATGGCTGGAGCTATGAATAAGCGGTCAGACAATTTTAAAAGAATGCTTTTAGTAGGAGCATTCTCCACAACAATCGCTGGAATTTTATTATTTGGAATCTTCCAAATTTCACCGGTTAATGTTGTAACTGGAATTGATGGATTTCTACTCACAGTATTAACTCGAACTGCTACTGGGGCATTGATTCCAATAATAGCCAAAGTTTTCATGTGGTACGAAGGAGCTTGATAGAATTAAAATAAAAGTTGAGTATATCCAATTTTGTATGAATATTTAGAAAGTCAACCACCCTTCGATTTAAGATAGGTAACCCGAAAGCTTACCGTGCAGTGGCAAATGCACTTCACAAGAATCCGCTTTGGCCTGTTGTTCCTTGTCACCGCGTAGTATGTTCTGATGGATCTTTTGGAGGACCTAAGGAAGATGCAGACATAAGGAGAAATAGAGTAGCAAAAGAAGGTATTTCCATCAAAAAAGGAAAAGTGAAGGTAACTAATGAAATCCTTTGCTGAAAATGGGCTTTCCTTTTTTAATAATTAACATCAATTTAATCATCAGTAAAGGAATTTGAAAAAGATATGGAAATGTTAAACGAAAATTGCATCAACCATTTGTGTGAATCCTGTACATTTCTAGAAGCACTAAGCTAACGGAAGTTTAAAATTAATTATTGTTTCCTTAAATTGATTGTAAATAAGGTTTGAAAGAAGATAGGGGTTTGCTGAGACTCATGCATGGTTTTCAAGTTGAGTTAAAGAAAATGAAAAAACCAAATCTTATTTACTATTTTTGATTATTTCCACTTTCTGTTGCTGGAGTTTTCTCAGTCCCATTTTCTTTCAATATTGTTTTACTCCCAAAAAAAGGGAGGGAAATTGATTGATTATTTCTTCCTTAACATTATTATGCATACTAAGCCAATTATGATAGCTATTGCAACAAGTATTATCAATAGTATATCGATTGTAGTGTATTCAGGTATTGTTACTTCTTGTTGTTCTGGATATTCTGGCATAGCGTTTATTACAGCTTGAGCTACTTGCTGTGGAGTTGCATTATCTGGAAGATTAGCTAAAACACTATTGGCAACTTCAGAAGCTGAGGGTCCTTGATATCCCGGATAAGTTGGATAAGTAGCAGGTGCTGGTCCTATCGTCAAATATGATGTTGTTTCTGATCCCCAATAGCCTTTAGAACCGACAAAAGAAGCAATTATTGCATACATACCTTGTTTATTCGGAATAAATGAATATGCATAGTTACCATATGAATCCGTTGTTGTTGAGCCAATCCAAGCATATTCACCATCGGGGTCAACTACTTGGATTCTTACTTCAACACCAACAGCATCTTGTGGTCTTGGTTTTTGCTGATAAACATACCCCATCCAATCTTCCATGCTAGCATCAGATATGGCAGGAACGCCTTTGGGGAATCTTGCTATTTGCTCATTTTGTTTCGTGCCCGCTGAAATATCCATGACTGTGCCTTTAATTAAAGCATATGTTCCTAATGAAATCGCGATATCGGAAGTTTCAACTGTAATTTCGCTTGGTCCTCTTCCCACACTATAAATTTGGTTATCATAGCCATTGAAGTATGTAGCAAATCCATCTGCGATAGCGAAACTAATGGCTGCGAATTCACCAGTATAATCTGAAAGTGTCCATAACTCTGTTCCATCTGTAGCGTTAACTGCTCTAACTTTTGCACCTTTATAAATCGGGGTTTCAACTGTGTGTTCTGATGTAACTAGGTATACTACTCCATTGCCGATAGCATTTATGAATGTCGGATAATTACCATAGTAACAATTAAATCCACTGTTAGTGCTGTTACCTTCTCCATCATTGCCATAAGTCCACTCTAAGTTACCCGTTCTTAAGTTATAACAATAAAGTATTCCAGCATATGCACTACTATACAATTTACCGTAAGCCATTGCATTGGCTAAAGTTCCAGGTCCAGGACTACCATAATAATCAAAGTCTTCTTGTGGAGTGGTTGGACCCCACAGCTCTTCACCAGTGTCTAGATCATATCCCATCCAATTCTGTGTGGTTCTATAATTTTCAACGAAAACACGGCTAACTGGATCAGCACCTCCCCATGCTATTTGCAGAATATTGGATGGTGGAGAAATTGTATTCGACCATATTATTTCTCCTACATCATAATCTGTTCTAGAAGCGTTGAGGTTGACGGCAAAGTATCCGTAGGGAAGTATTACACCTTGACTTGATACAGATTGAGAACCATTGCTAAGTATCATTATATCATTATAGAAAGCTGCTCTTACTCTTGGATTAGATGTCATTTCGTTCCGCCATGGTATTGAAATATTCCAATCATAGCGACTGTCTGGACCTGATGAAACCCCTGCGTCAACTGTTCCTGAAATTGTTGGTCTATATGCAGTTGGAAGACCTCCTGAAAATCCTGTTCCTGTCCATAGTTTACTAGAATTCCATTGAGCTAATTGATAATCAGGATCCGCTGAGGTGCCATCATTTCGAAGTACATATCTCAAGACTTCTCCTTGGGGGCCTAATACAGATGTTCCAGATGGTAAGTTTGTTACATTAAATAGAGCATTTCCGGTGTCAGCATCAAACGCCCGTCCAAAGTTACTTGTAAATAGAATGGCTGGATAGACACCATGCTGTTGTGGATCTTCAACATCATATATATACGCAAATGATAATGCAGGAACATCCATTCTGGACCAAATTAGTTCTCCCGTGCGAAGGTCTACACAGTTTGTTGGACCATCTTCAGGCTGCCATGAAAGCGGTTCTTTATAATATAATCTTCCGTTGACGATTATAGGATTAGTAAATCTTTGAATATATGCAGAACCTTCAAAGTAAGTATTTCCTTTAATAATAAAATTGTCTCCACCAACAACTCCTCCACTTTGAAGTGGTTTAGTCCACATTATATGATTAGTTAAGGGTCCTATAGCATCATATTGGGTTCGTTGCATACCTGGCCCAATCATACCGCTATATCCTGCTGCGCCTGATCCTAACCAGTTTGACGAAATTGACCACCAATCTGTATTTTCACCATATATTGGACGTGACCAGTATTCAGTGGGAAGCGGATAGCTATAGATTGCATCAGGTAGAGGTTCTGATTGTACAGTAAGTGTTGTAAATGCAGAGCTAGGTAGATAGGTGTCGTTAACATATGGTGAAGAAGGATTATGGCTAACGTCATTAAAGTGGAACCCAGTAAATGTAAAATTAATATTGTAAGTGCCAATTTTGGTAGGAGTAAATCGATAAAACTGACTGTTTGTTGTATCAACTATAGTATCCCAAAACTCGTTTATTACATTACCATCGGGTTCAGTAATTTCAAGAGCGTAGTTATGGAATCTATAATCATTATCAAGCCGTGCATCTGGAAAAGGAGAATACCCTAACCACATGTATATGAGTGTTGTCTGATCAACACCCACAGGATTAGCTGAAACCTCAACTTTAGCAGTCACTGGAATTTGCCATGAAGGTGTATGAGCAAAAGTTAACGGTAACGCAGAAAGAAGAGTTATAACTAGAATTATTCCGAGTGAAACTATTTTTGCTTTTGAATTAAATTTTTTCATTTTCCATTTCCTTTTTTTAATTTTTCATTGAGTTAAGAATGCCTTGAAGTGTTTTGATCAAAAGTACTAGAGTAAGAAAAAGAGCTGATACTAGATGTCATTGTATTTCTTTTTTTCCCCCAATTGTTGAATCCCGCTAGAACTCTGCCAGATTCTTTTGGCATCTTTACTCAACTTGAATAAATACCACTATCTATTTGTCATAAAAGCTTTTGTATAGGATCCACAGATAAAGTAAAAAAATTGTCTAGGTCAAAGTTTGCAAAATAACAGTAATACAATGGGAATATTAAACATAATACCCTATATAGAAATTCATCTTTCTCATTTTACGATTAATCTCATTTAAAACGAGGGAGTTTTTATGAGAACAAGACGATTAGAATTAATAAGATGAGCTAATTGAAAATTTATTATCTACTAGAAGCTGCTGTTTCAGAAAAGGATCAAGGCATTAAACTTACTTTCTTTAATCCATCTGAAAATAAGTGGAAAGAAATTCTTGACACAGATTATCGACCATATTTTTTTATTCCTTACCCCATATCTGATGGTGACCAGAAAGTAATAGATCATTTAAATTTAGAACCAATTATCGTGGAAAAAATTGACCTTTTTACTAGACAAACTAAAAAAATTGTTCAAATAAACTTGAATAATTTCTTAGATTTCACTCATATATCACGACAATTCAGTAAATCCTGGGAAAATGACATTCCTATAGTTCTAAG
>JARRMB010000033.1:0-14541 GCA_037386325.1 Candidatus Bathyarchaeota archaeon | reverse complement strand
TTTTTTGTTCCAACTCCCATTAATCTCACTATAAATTCGTCACTGACTTTGCATCCTGCATCTGTTAATACTGTTTGAAATGACTGAATTACAGCCTCTCTGGTTTCTGCTAAAGTCCCATCCCAATCAAAGATAACTGCCTTAAGCATGAGAATCACAATCGGTTTCATTATCTTTCTAGGATGAAAGGTTTCTCAAAGTAAATTTTCTTGCTTGGAATACGACCAATAAGCATTTTTTCACCAAACTTTCCTGTTATTCCGATAGGATTGATCGTTTTTGCTAGTAAAACTGCCGAATTTAGTTTCTGTTGGTTTTTACTGTAAATTTGAAATATTATTTCCTCCTTTTTCACTTTGTCTCCCATTTTCTTTTTCAAAAGAACACCGGCTCCTTTTGTTTTTGGAGCGCCTGCAGCTCTTGCTATTTGAGCAATAGCTCTGTTGTTTACCCATTGGATATTTCCAGTTTCTTTAGCCCGAATATCAGCTATTTTAGGGCCGACTTCTATGTCTTCAGGTTTAATCTCTGGTTCGCCTCCTTGGGCTGCAATTATCTCTCTAAGTTTTTTCTCGGCTTTACCTGTGGCTATAATCTTTTTTGCTTCTGCTGCTCCGTTTTTGGCTCCCATCATTTCAAATAGTATTCCCGCTAGATGGGTAGCTTTATTTGTCAAATCGATGGGGCCTTCACCCATGAGTGCTGAAAGTGCTTCTCTTGCTTCAAGGGCTGGTCCTATTGCACATCCGATTGGTTGTTCACCAAAAGTTACTCCACATTGAACATGAATGTTTAATCGTTTTCCGATTTCTATAAATTCTTGTGCTAAATATTGTGCTTCTCCAATTGTTTTGATTTTTGCCCCTCTTCCCGTAGGTATGTCCACAACGATATAATTTGCACCGATTGCTTTCTTTTTGCTCATTATTGAAGGCAAAAGAAGCGGATCAATCGATAAAGGATATTCAATTTGTATTAGCAGGTCGTCTGCTGGAGCTAGATCAAGGGCTCCTCCCCAGGCTAAGCATGCATTAGTTTTTTCAACAACGTTCCTGATTTCTTCACAAGTTAGGTTAACTGGACATAATACTTCAACTCTATCTGCTGTTCCAGCAGGAGAAGTTATTGCCCGAGAAGATGTTTTAGGAATAGCAAAACCTGCTGCTGCAATTATTGGAACAACAAGAATAGTTGTTTTATCTCCAGGGACTCCTCCTATGCTGTGTTTGTCTAAGATGGGGCCTTTATCTATTTTTATTGTCTGTCCTGTACTAACCATCGATTTTGTGAGAGCTTCTACTTCATCCATACTTGTTCCGCGAATGTGAAGACTGGTTACAAAAGCGGCCAATTCTACATCGCTTAGATGTCTTTCAACTACATCAAGTATTATACTATGTATTTCAGGAGATGAAAGTTTTTGTCCCATAAGCTTATTACGAATAAATCCAAGGGACTCAGGTCTTTCAGCTGGTATAACGTTTACAGTTTCGCCTTCTTTGATTTTTAGTTTGCTTTGAACTTCTTCGTAAATTCCTAATGTTTTTCTCGGGAAGTTCATAGCCACATTAGCTATAGCAATAATTGTTTTTTGATTATATGTAATTTTAACTCTGTCTGAAGAATGAATACCTAGACTACTTGAATATTCATTATCCATAACTACTATCTGTTTTCCTCCAGCACTTATTCCCAGAAGCTTAACCTTGAATTCCATAATTTAGTCAACCGTTAACCTATAATTTGTAATAACTATAATATTAGTTGATTATTACTAAGGAAGTTGTTGATAAATTTGAGATATGTCGATTTTGTGGATCTTTCATATGTGCCAAAAGCATCTGATTTAATTTGTGATTTTTATGTTGAGCCAGAAGGGATAAGTCTTAAAGAGGCTGCTGGTGGTGTTGCAGCAGAAAGTTCAGTGGGGACATGGACTGAACTTACAACTTTAAAGCCATATGTTGAAGACCTTGCTGCTCATGTGTTTAGTATTAAGGGAAATAACTTTCAGATAGCATATTCAAATGAACTTTTTGAGTCTGGAAATATGCCTAACATTCTAAGTAGTGTGGCTGGAAATGTGTTTGGGTTGCGTGCACTTAAAAATCTCAGGCTCAATGACATAAAATTGCCGACAGAATTGATTCATAGTTTTAAAGGTCCAAAATTTGGGATTTCAGGAATACGTAGGTTGTTGAATGTTAATGATCGACCTTTAGTTGGAACCATAATTAAACCAAAATTGGGTTTGAAAACAGCCGATCATGCAAGAGTAGCTTACAATGCTTGGGTAGGGGGTTGCGATATTGTAAAGGATGATGAGAATCTTAGTAGTCAGAATTTTAATCCTTTTAATGATCGAATTTTAGCTACTCTCGAGATGAGAGATAAAGCTGAAGAACAGACTGGGGAAAAGAAAGTTTACATGGCTAATGTTACAGCCGAAACTGAAACTATGTTAAAACGGGCACAATTTATCAAAGATCACGGTGGAAAATATTTAATGGTGGACATTTTAACCTGTGGATTTTCAGCTTTGCAAACTTTAAGAGATCATAATTTTGGGTTAGTAATTCATGCACATCGAGCTGGACACGCGGCATTTACAAAAAATCCAAAACATGGAATTTCAATGAAAGTCTTAGCAAAGGTTGTTAGAATTATTGGTGTCGATCAACTTCATATTGGTACAGTTATTGGAAAAATGTCTGAGACAAAAAAAGAGGTTTTAGAAAATCTTGAAGCAGTAACCTCTGAGCTTGGAGGCTTAAAAAAGGTTCTACCTGTTGCATCTGGTGGATTATATCCAGGTTTAGTACCTGATTTAATGAAATTTTTCGGCAATGATTTTGTTATTCAAGCTGGTGGTGGAATTCATGGACATACTGATGGTACAATTTCTGGAGCTAAGGCAATGAGACAAGCTGTTGATGCGACTTTACAAAAAGTTTCTTTAAAAGAGTTTTCAAAAAATCATAAAGAACTTCAAGAAGCATTGAAAATTTGGCAATAATTTACTGGGATTTTATCTTAAATGGAGTTTTGTAACCTTTCTCTACAAGTATACTATGGATTGTGTCTTTCAATTCACCTAATCCTGTTTTTTTTTCCATATTTGTTGAACCAATATTTATTCTGTAAATAAATTCTTTCAAGTTTGCTTCAAGTTCATAGGAGTTTGTTTTATCAATTTTGTTAGCAGCAATTAATGGATATTCTCCTAAAATTTCTTCTAAGAATTTAACCATCTCTACATCCACTGACATTATTCCTTTCTTTTCTAGTCTCCATGTTACTTCTAAAAAAGTGGTGATGTCTAATACTTCGATTGCTAAGAGTATGTTTTGGGTGTTCGATTCTAGGAATTCAATAATTTGTTGGTTAACTTTTTCTTCTAATTGTTTAGATGCTCTTGACATTTTTCCTAATCCAGGTAAATCTATTAAAACTAAGTTATCATTTAGGGGATATTTTGTTACTTTTCTTGTGGTTCCCGGACGTTTTCCTGTTGGAATTTTTAGACCTGTAAGTTCTTTAACTAAACTACTCTTGCCCGCGTTAGGTCTTCCAGTAAAAACTATGTATTTTTCCTGCATAATTTATTGTTAAGGGTATCTTACTCTTGAATTTACCTTTAAAATTATGTTTTATTTCGGTATTACCGAAACTTTCAGATTAAAGTATATCCTCAATTGTCTATTGGTTGAGTGAAAATTTTGGTCCTAAATATTAGTTCTATTTTTGAGAAAATGCGAAAACAGAAGATCAATTTTAACGGTTTTCCTACTCCTTTGCAGAGTATGCCTCATTTATCAAAAGTGTTGAATGGTCCGAAACTGTTCATTAAACGGGATGATATGACAGATTTAGCTTTTGGAGGAAACAAGGCTAGAAAACTTGAATTTCTTTTCGCAGATGTAAAAAGTAAGGGGGCAGATGTTGTGATTTCCGTGGGGGCTGTTCAATCAAATTGCGTTTGTATGGTTGCGTCTGCTGCTAGGCGTTTAGGGATTAAACCAGTGCTGATTCTAGTGGGTAAAGAGCCTGATTTACCTAATGGAAATTTGCTTTTGGATAAAATTTTGTCAGCTGAACTTCATTTTTTGGAGGACTATGGTCCTCATGTTGAAATTTTTATGCAGAACTTAGCTGAAGAATATAGGATTAAGGGGTATACGCCGTATATTATTCCTGCTGGTGCTTCTATGTTCTCTACTGTTCCTGGGTATGCACTTGCTATGGAGGAATTATTCGTACAATTTAATCAAATTGGAAAAATGATTGATTATGTTATTTGTGCTTGTGGTACAGGTGGAACTCAAGCTGGTTTAATTTTTGGAAATAAGCTCTTGGATACTAATGTTAAGGTTTTGGGTACAAGTGTATTTGCTAGTAAATTTGAAGCCCAAAAAACTGTTGCAGATTTAATTAATGGTTGTGCAGAGCTTTTTGATATTGATTTATTAATCAATTCAAATGAGGTGAATATTTTTGATGAATACATTAGAGAAGGTTATGGAGTAATAAATGAAGAAGTGATAAAAACAATTAAACTTGTAGCAAATACAGAAGGTATCTTTTTGGATCCCATTTATACTGGTAAAGCAATGGTTATGTTAATTGATTTAATAAAAAAAGGGTATTTCAAAAAAGAAGACAATGTTGTTTTTTTCCATACAGGAGGATTACCTGCATTATTTCTATATCCAAAGGATCTTGGTTTGATTTAATCCAATTTCTTTGCCTTATTTTTTGTGCTGAAAGGTTTTATACTCCTGTTTCCTGTTTCTCTTCTCGGTGTTAACATTGAAGTTGTTTACTGTTGGTCCTGTTGCTTGTTATCCTGAAGTTCTAGAAGCAATGGGAATGCAAATGGTTAGTCATAGAAGCAAAGAATACAAAACCTTACATGTTGAAACTGTTGAGATGTTACAACATTTTCTTGAAACAGAAAACGAAGTGTTTCTATTTTCTAGCACTGGATCAGGTTTTATGGAAGCGTCTGTACGAAATTGTGTTACTTCAAAGATGTTATGTTGTATCTGTGGGAGTTTTGGGGAAAGATATGCTGAAGTGGCAACTGCTAATGGGAAACAAATTGAAAAGCTTGAAGTTCCTTTAGGTGAGCCAATTCTTCCTGATTTACTTGATGAGAAATTATCGAAAGTCCCAGATGTTGAAGCTGTTTCTATAACTCATAATGAAACAAGTATGGGGTTAATTAATCCTTTAAAAGAACTTGCAGAGGTTACAAAAAAGCATGGTAAGCTCCTTTTTGTTGATGCTGTTAGTTCAATGGGTGGAACCGATATTAAAGTTGATCAATGGGGTTTAGATGTTTGCTTTTCTAGTTCGCAGAAATGTTTTGGCGTGCCTCCTGGTTTGGGAGTTGGAAGTGTAAGTTCTGAGGCTCTAAAAAAGTCTGAGTCTGCAGAAAATAAGGGTTGGTATTTTGATTTTAAGGTGTGGGAGAAGCATCAGAAAAAGATGGGTACACCTATGACTTCTGTTATTCCTCAGATTGCTGGTTTACACCGAATATTAAAGATGATCAATAATAATGGAGGTAAGCAATGGTTCTTTAATCTCTATGCTGAGCGTAATCGTCAGATTCGAGAAGGCATTCAGAAATTTGGATTATCTATGTTTCCAAAAAGAGGTTATGAAAGTCCAACTGTAAATTGTGTAAATGCTCCACCAGGTGTTGATGGTGTTAAAATTTATGAAATAATGCGAAGTAAAGGTTTTGAACTTGCAAAAGGTTATGGAAGCGTTCAGAATTCTACTTTTAGAATAGGTAATATGGGTTATATTGAACCTGAAGATATACATGCAATGTTAGATTCTCTTTCATCTGTATTAGCTGAGCTTAAATGAAAAAGTTAGTTAATTTAAACATCCATAAATGCTTAAATAATGCTTTGTGATGTTTCCCTGAGCTAAAGAGCTATCTAAAACGAGGGAATTTGAGCTGTTAGCAGACGATTTCCCTATTATCCAAAAAAATGTTGATGTGTGTTAAAGCAATGAATGGCCAAATGATCCTAGTATGCGATAATTTCGGTCAAGAGTTTCTTGATCGTCTATCTAAGTTTGGGAAGGTTTTCCAATCAAGTGATATCGATTACAGTTTACCTTTAGATAAAGTGACAATTCTTGTTGTCCGAAGCAAAACGAAAGTAAACAAAGATTTAGTTGATATAATGAATAGTCTTGAATGTGTAATTACTGCTACTCACGGTATTGATCATATCGATTTAGCTTATTTAGAAGAGAAAGGTATCAGTTTCTATAATGTTCCTGCACAATCATATGATGTTGCACAAGGAGTTATTGCATACATTCTTGCCCATTGTACTAACCTTGTAGAAGGTGACCGATCAATGAAACGTGGTGAATGGAAAAAGACTTCTTTGATTGGTTGTCGGATTTCTGGAAAAATTCTAGGCATAATCGGTTGTGGCAAAATTGGAAAAGAAGTTGCTAGATTAGGTTCTGCTTTGGGGATGAAAGTTATTGTTTCTGATCCTTGTATTCAAGGTGATGATGTTACTATTGTTTCTTTAGATGAGCTTTTGCGAACATCTGATTTTATTACAACTAATTGTCCATTAACTGGTTGCACTAAAGATTTAATCAGTAAAGCTGAGCTTGCTAAAATGAAGGATGGTGTTTTTCTTGTTAATACTGCAAGAGGCGGAATAATCAATGAAGAAGCACTTTTGGATGCCGTTTGTTCCGGTAAAGTCAGTGCAGCATTAGATGTTTTCTCAACTAAGACTCCATTTGAGGATCAGATAGTTAGTAAACTAATCAAAAATGAGCGTATTATATCTACTCCTCATAGTATTGGTCAGAGTCACGAAGCTATTGAAGAGAAAGGCGAAGGTGTCATAAAAGCTATTAAAAACCATTTAAACGGTTGCAATTGATATTTGAAAAATTCAATTCATACAATTCACTAATTTTTAAATTTTAGTTGTAATTTAAGTCTTTTAGTCAGATTTTCGGAAATATCAACTAGTTTTGGGTCTTTAGACTTTTTAAGTAGTAATTCAATTCTAATTATAGCAGCATATGTTATAGGTGAAGTTCAGTTTGCAGAAGGTAGTTTCAATAGTTGCAGATAAGATAAAAAGGATTGAGATTCAAGGAGCAAGAAATGTTGCTATTGCAGCAATTAAAGCGATTCAGGATGAAACAAAAAAATCCAAGGCTTCATCAAAAAAAGAATTCATTAATGATCTTTTAGAAGCTAAGAATATTCTTTTTAATTCTAGAGCTACTGAACCCTTAATGAGAAATTCAATTCGTTATCTTATTCATGAAATTGAAGCAAGTAATAAAGAATCAGTAAAAGAAATGGTTGATTTGGTTTCGCAAGTTGCTGAGCAGTTTTTGAGAAATCTTGAACATTCAAAAGAAAATATTGCTAAAGTTGGTTCTAGACGTATTTTTCATCATTCAAGAATTCTTACTCATTGTCATTCTTCAACTGTTACTAGTATTTTGCGTAAAGCAAAGTTAGATGGAAAATCTTTTGAGGTTGTGTGTACCGAGTCTAGACCTGTTTTTCAGGGAAGAATTACAGCCAAAGAGATGTTAAATTCTGGTATTAAGACTACTATGATTGTTGATTCTGCTGTTAGGCATTTTATGAATCAAGTTGATTTAGTCATGGTGGGAGCTGATGCAATAACTTCTGAAGGTAATGTAATTAATAAGATAGGTACAAGCATGGTGGCTCTAGCTGCTAAGGAGGCTAGAACACCTTTTTATGTCGTTTCAGAACTTTTGAAGTTTGATCCGTTAACTATACATGGAGAATATGAAAAGCTCGAAGAACGAAGTTCTAAAGAGGTTTGGACTAATTCTCCAGCTGGGTTAATTATAAGAAATCCGGCTTTTGATGTTACAAGAAGAGAATTTATTCATGGAATAATATGTGAAGAAGGAATAATTTCTCCACATTCAATAAATGAAGTAATTTTTCGCAAATATCCTTGGGTTTTAGATGTTTACTGACTCGATTCTTTTTCTTTACTTTCTGGTTTTATGATTTTAATTTTTTGATCTAAGGCGATCAATTTTTCCTCTAATTTTCTCATTTTAGTTGCATAACGTTGAAGTCTTTTTCCATCTATTCCAATCCATAAAGCAAGAACTACACCGGAGATTCCTACAATTATGTAATAAATGTAAAGTGTTGAAATCCAATTTTCCACTTTTCCCCACAGGTAGTTTAAAGCGTATATTGTCGCGAAAAGCATTATTAAAAAATTTATTAAATGAAAACCCGCTAAGAAACTTCGTATTCTCAATAGTTTTTCACGACATAAATATTATATTTTGATTTTAGCTTAAAGTTTTACTGAGTTAAACTCAAGTTTTTAAATCGTTTTTTATTTAATGTTAAAGCAAGATTTATCAGGAGTCCATAAGATTTTTAGCCCTTCTCGCTTAGATGTATTAATGGAGATAAACTTATGCGAACATTAAGGGAAATTAGAAATAAAATCTCTGACTTAGAAAAAGAGAAATCTGAACTTAATGCAGAAATAGAAGCTCTACGAGAAAAGGCAGAAACAAAAGCAGACTCTCTTGAACAAGAAGTGGCAGAATTACGCAAAGAAGCAGAATCTCTAAAAGAACTTCTTGAAACATATTAACGAAATTAGGAAAAACATCAATCTGCTGATTAAAATATAAAACTCAGAAATTAATAATTCTAGCTGTTCTGTGATTTTTCATTCTATATTTATCCCTTTTGCTCTAAGTGCTAGTTTAATTTTTTCTACCTCATTTCTTAATAGTCTAATCTCTCGAATAACTTCATTTAATGTAGTGGGGGCAATTCCTCCTAATCCTGGAGATAGATCAGAAGGTTTTTTCTTTCCTCCAATAAAATCATCAGGTTTGTATATTTCACCCAAGAATTTCACCTCACATACATTATTATGTAGACATTGGAACCTAAAAGGTTGAACTAATTTTAATTAGTTAATTTATAATGCATTTGTTTAATAGAATAAATTCGGTATATGGTGGACCGAGCGGGAATTGAACCCGCGGCCTCCTGAGTGCAAGTCAGGCATTCATACCAGACTGAACTATCGGCCCACTGTTTTGTTGTCTTTGTTTGATGATAGATGCTAAATTTAGGCATTTCTGATTTATATTCTGTTTGGGTAATTACTTCTAATAATTTAAAATTATTTTTAGGTTATGAGACGTGGTAGTTCTTGTTCTATTCTTAAAATATACTATTTGTGAAAATAAAACTGAATTTCTTTTTTAATATAAAACAGAAAAGCAGTATCCCAACCAAAATAAAACTGAGCCATCAGGGGGAGATATGCTAGTTTAAGATTGGGATACTGCTTCTCTTCAAAATGTCACATGTAATAAATAAGGTTAACTAAAATCCGATTGATTCTTTTTAAGTAAGAAAAAGACTATAAGCAATTCTGTTTTCATTGTTTTGAGAGGTCAAAAAAGTGGTTAAGATTACCTATGATCCAATTAAAGAAATTGTAATCAAAGAGTATATTCGGTTTGAAAATGTTGAAGATTTAATTTATATTTTTGCTCAACTCAGAGCAGGTGGAGCACCTGTTTCTCTTAGTTGGGCTAATGGCTTAGTATTTGTTAATAGTCCTTTGGCACCTGAAACGGAAGATATCATGGACGATTTTCTTAACGGAAAAATATACTGGACAAACGTAAGCTTCGCCGAAATGCCTAAATATAAACCATTAATTGAAACTCGGGAAAGAGTTCAAGTTCCAATAATCAACTTAAACTCAAGCCCAATAATAGTTCAAGTAATGCAATGGCTAAAACAACAAAAATAAACTATTCACAAAATTTTCAGAATCCACATGAGTACAAATATTGTTCAAAAGTTCTATGATTCTTTTTTCCAACTAACAAGAAACTCTTTCTTACTTTTCTCTACAGAATCTGCTTGTTCTTTTTCTTTTTTAATCAATAACTCTAATGCTTCCTCAAACGGTAAGGAATTGAATACTGATCCTTCTTTTTTGACTAATTCTTTGGTTACCAAATTCTTTAAACTGGAATTGATTTGATTTTTTGAATAATTCAAAGATTTAATCAGATCTTCCACTTTTTGTGGTCCTTTTTTTCCAAGATAAACATAGACTTCAGCGTCGGTTCTTGATAATCCAAGGTTGACTAATGTATTTATTACTCTTTCTAAACTCATTTTGTCAATTTCCTATATTTTTAAAAAGAAAATTTTAGTGGTTTTTTTCCGATCAGCTTGACCCTATTGATTTAACCTCCCCCTGATGGTTTAGTTTTTTTGATCAGTAAACATAATTATAGAAGAATTAGTATTTAAAATATGGTTAGGTGTACGTACACCCACCTACTTTGATTGATGTGGTTAAAGATTGAAGGGGACAATCAAAAAGACATTAAGTAATATTGGTCTTTCTGAAAAGGAGTCAGATGTTTATATTTTTCTTGGCAAACAAGGTCCCCTGAAGGGTAGTCAAATTAGTAAAAAATTGAAGATTAATAAGGGTCAGGTTTATCGAATTCTAAAGGGGCTTGAAAAGAAGGGATTAGTTGAGGCAACTCTTGAATATCCGACTCGTTTTACTGCTACTCCCTTTGAACAAGTTATTGATTCTTTCATTAAATCTAAAAGACAAGAAGTTGATTTAATTGAAGAATCAAAGAATGATTTACTTTCCGATTGGAAGAAAATTAGTCAAACTGAACTTGAATCGTCTCTCGAACGTTTTTCTGTAATTGAAGGAGAAAAAAAGATTTTTAATAAAATATCTCAGATGGTAAAAGAGACAAAAAACGAATTTTTTTCTATTGCAAGTGTTTATGGACTTTTAAGGGCTGATCATTATGGAATCTTTGATGAAATAGTAAACCATCCAATGAAAAAGAAAATAGACTTTAGGTTTTTAACCCAATTAACTCTAGAGGATCTAAAACCTATTAAGACATTGTTAAGTCGGATTGAATCTGATTTTGTTTTTAAAGGAAGAGATCCAGATAGAAGTTCAAGAATATCTCCAAGAATGGTAATAAAAGACAAAAAAGAAATTTTGTTATTTATTTCAGATGAAGATGATCCGTCTTTAAAAAGAACAATTGAAGCGGTCTTGTGCACAAATTGTCAAAGTATTATCAAATCGTTTCATAATGTATTTCAAGATTTATGGAACGATGCATCAGATATTAAAGATAGAATTGTTGAAATTGAAACTGGAAATCCACCATCTCTTATGGAGCTCATAAAAGATCCAAAAATTGCTAAGAACAAATATTACGATGCAATAGATAAAGCACAAAAAGAGATTCTGATTGTCACTTCCACTCAAAAACTGTTGTCATGTAGTTAAGTTAGTCATTTTCCTTTAGGTTATAGAGAAACAACAATATTTGATGAAAAAAATCTTTTTCAGTTTAACACACCCTGTCCATCAAATGTTGATGATTGTGAAATATTAAATCTAGAGAACGTCTTTTTTACAAATGATTTAACTTTCATCAAACAAACGAAAAATTCTCTTTTTGAAATATGGAAAAAAACCCGTTCAACATCGGAGAAAACTATGCAACCAATTCTCCAAACTGATTATGACAAACGCGAAGTACATAAAACCTTAAGAAAAATGGACAGATATGGACTAAAGGAGATTCGATATCTAGATACTGTTTTAACAGAAAAAGAAGTGCTTAACCAAATTAAGCAATATAATAAAAACCTATCAAAATCAAAAATTCATTCAAATAAATGGTCAGACACATTGTATTTTACAGGAAGTAGAGCATTTGCAGTAATTAATCCATTAAATAATTTGAGGTTGCCTGATTTTATTATTGCAGTATTTAAAAATGAAAAAACATCTGCATTTGGTTTAGAAAATAATATTAGAATTTTTATTAAACCGGAACGAAAAGGAGCACCATATCAATTATTGGCAGCAGTTGTAGATAATCCCGTTGCTGTTGAATATAGAAGTTCACTTTTTGAAGGGATGCCAGCTTCAAATAATATAATACTAGTTGAAAGAAACAAACTCACTATAGAACTCTACGGAAATACATTATTTGCCGGATGGACGATTCCAATTCCATTAACTCCAACAAAATACATAATTCCTCCAGCATGCATTTTATTTGAAGGATATGGAAAGGTAAATTCGGGTAGATTCAATTTTCTTTATCCTTCAGGAAGAAATCAAGAAGTTTATTATAATAACCTAAAGGCATTTGTTACTTTTTTTCATCCTTCCTCTAAATATATTGGTTCAGGAATCGATGGATTTATTGACAGAGAAGCGTTTCAAATTTCACATCCTCCACAAAAATGATACAGTCAGAAACTGATCATTAACTTAATTAGACTTGGACTTGATTACTTGGTTATCTCTTCCATTTCTATTCTATTGTGAAGTTTATATCCTATATATGCCCCTATAACCATTTCAATGAATGTTATTGGAAATAACATGAAGTAAATATCTAACCACATGCTTAATGCTTGATTGGAATAAAATATTGACATATTTATCACGAACAGAAATGGAATAATTAATATCCACACAATATTTGTTATCATTATCCACAATAGAAGTCGATTTTTCTTCTTAAAATAGCCATAAGCACTATTGAAAAGAATGTCAATTAAGAAAGAATTTGCTACCATTGGTATTCGAGCAGTAATATCAAAAGGCAATCCAGATTGGTAAGTTGGTAAAGTTAATAATGCAACAATAATTCCCTGTGTAAGGAATCTCCATCGTCTTCCCTCGTAAATTAATAACCCAAACGCAATAAGAATCGCATGACCCCAAAAGAAGAAATAATTGAATCCTAACACTCCTGTGAGTAAATTTCCTAACTGACCAACAAAAACTGTGTATAGAAAACTCACTACCGCAAGTACAATAATAATTGCAACATCTCTGCTGCTCCACAACTAATATTTCTCCCTTTATCAGATTCAATTTGTTTATTATTTTGTTATAAATTTTTTCGATATAACCAAAATTTGGTTCTAAAATTAGTAGAAAGCAGCACTCCAACCAAAATAAAACTGAGCCATCAGGGGGAGATATGCTAGTTTAAAGCTGGAGTACTGCCGAATAATAAATTGTATTTTTCCTAGATTAATCTTTTTAAGATTTAGATATATCTTCTACAAACATTTTTGGAATTATATGTAATCATTTGTTAGGTTTTTTGCTTAATAGATGACATTTAATTTTTTATTTTTATTATGCATTTTGGAATTTTTCTGTTTTCTTTTTCTAATAAAGAAGATAACTATGATAGTGGTTATCAAAATTATTGTAATCAAAGGAAAATATCTGTAAAGTGGAAAAAAGATATTGTAATATGTTATTTGATCATCTAAAGTGAATTCGCTGTTTGAATCTGTTTCAAATTTATTCAAGTATGGAGAATATGTTTTTATTTTTATTTCGTCTTTTTTGGGTGAATATTCTATTATTCTTAGCCAGCCATTTCCACCTTTTGTTCTATCTTGATAATCTGATAGTAACTGATGAACATAATTGTCGTCTACAAGGCTTGTTATTCTTATTTCGTTTTCCCAATGTCCACATAGAACAAGAAAAATCTGATCAGAATATGGTTTAATTAATTTATTCCAGATTTTTTCTCCATTTTTTGTTCTAGAATTAGAATCGTATCCGTCTACGTAATCATGTGTTGAGACAATTACCCTATTATTTGGATATTTTTCAATTACTGAGCCTGCCCAAAGAAGTATGTCATCTGAAGGATTAAATTCTAGATGAAAAATTAGGAAATCTTTTTCTCCTGCAGAAAAAAGTTGATAGCTATTTGTATTGATTTCATCACATGCTCCCCCATACCATGTTTCGTTCATAAATCTGTTAACACCAAAATATTTGTTATAGTTCGTTAGATTTCCTCCTGAATCTGCTCCATCATGATTTCCAGGTAGTACTCCATATGGTATTTTTCCATCCAATATACTCATACTTACGTTTGCGTTGTTCCATTCTTCTTCATTTTGCCAATGGTCTACTAGGTCTCCTAAATGGGTTACAAAAACAATGTTTAACGATTCTTTGTTTTCTATTATCCATCTTGTTTGGTTTTCAAAAATCCAAGGATAATATGCTGAGTAATATTGAGTATCAGGTAAAACAATTATACTAAATTTTTCTTCAATATTTGTAATATTTGATTTTGAGGCACTTGCCATCTTGGGAACTATATTTAATCCTAATAAAATTAATAATAAAATTATTATTTTGCAGATTGATTGTTTTTTCACTGAAATTCAGTAATTCTAAAAGTTTGGCAAAATAATAACCATACTATTTACTCAAATATTTATGGAGGGCCGGGACCGGGATTTGAACCCAGGCGCTAGGCTCCACAGACCTATAGGCTACCAGACTACCTCATCCCGGCCTCACAAGTGGTTCAGACCATTTTTTGGTTACGTTGTTTATTTAAGTTTTCTAAGAAATTAAAAAATTAGAATTT
>JARRMB010000032.1:8503-11171 GCA_037386325.1 Candidatus Bathyarchaeota archaeon | reverse complement strand
GTTATCCATTTACAAGCATTAACTATATCATCAGGATTTTTAGTTGCCAAACAAATTGGAAAAGCATCCACTCCCCCCAAATATTTGAAAAGTAAGGCCTTTCCCTCCATTACTGGAAGTGCAGCCTCTGGACCGATATCTCCCAATCCTAAAACACGGGTTCCATCACTTACAATTGCAACATAGTTCCACCGATTAGTATGAGTAAAAACTTTGTCAGGATCATCTTTTATCGCTTTACAAGAAGCTGCAACTCCAGGAGTATACCAGATTGCAAAATCTTTTGAACCTCTAATCACACATTTTGGCATTACTTGTAATTTGCCTTCGTAGAAAGGATGGTAAGCTAATGCCAATTTGGATGGCTTTTTCGCTTTTTCAAGAAGTTCATCTACAGTTAATTTTTTGGTCATATATTTTGCTTTAAAAGTTATCAGATTTAAGGATTGTTAAATATTTTTAATTGTTAAGAATCAATTTTAATTTTATAGTTTGGAGTTTGGAATGACTAAAACATAAATAAAGTAAAGCTTAAGAAAGAGTGCGACAGAAATATCATACCGGGCTAGAAAAGATCCTGGCATATGCTTTTAGCCCGAAAATAGCGGGGTGGGGTAGCCAGGTGAACCCGCTGGGCTCATAACCCAGAGATCGGTTGTTCAAATCAACTCCCCGCTACCAAATCTTCTAATTAAATCAAACTTTCAATATAAAAAATATTAATCATTTATTTGCTATGGCATTAATTTTATTTTCATTATATACGTATTAATAATTAGGGAGGAATTATTTTGCCAATTAGTAGGAAAGAGTTTGATGCTGGTTTGGATTCAAATACATTAAAATTTTTTAGAACTTTTTCCGATAATCCTGATAAAGCATTTACATTAGAAGAACTGGCAAAAGAATGGAAAATTAATACCTGGATTGCTATTACGATACTAACATTACTTCAATCAAAGGACCTTGTTAAAGGCAAACTTATTGGACTAAACTATTATTATATCTACAAATGAGCAAACCACAACTTTACATTTATTGCTTATGTTAATCCTTCGACTGATTTTTTAATAAGTTCTTTAATGATTGATTGACTTATGATGTCTTTGGCAACTGCATCTACGAATTCAAGTCTGTCAAAGTATAATCGCAAACTCTTAATCATCTTTTTCTTAAATTCCAGAACTACTGCCTGATTAGATAGAATTTCTTCCCCATCCTGAAGATTCACTTTGGCTATATACTCTTCAAAGAAGATGTTTCCGGAAACCATTTTGGTGATTGGAATAAATTCAATTTTAGCTATATGTTTGAATTGCCATTTCATCCACTTTTTTACACCGTTTCTTCCAGAGAGTTTTATTCCTAATATTTCAATTTCACAATCGACCGAAAACTTTGAGAGAACATTTTCAATGTTTCGAGTTTCAATAGCTTTATCCAAATTTAATGCGGTCTTGAGAATGGCCTCTGAAGATTGAGTATGTTCCATAATTTACCTCAAATAAAATTAACTTTTCAAAGTTTTTATTCATTTGGGTTTGGGGTTAATATTAACCCAACTAACCACTCTCATTATTGCTTTTCTACGAGCAGTTGATATTCTTTTTCAACTAGTCTATCAGTGATTCTAGCAAAACAAATGAACCAAAAATCTACAGAATCAAGCAATTTATTGATAATCAAAGGTCTAGGAGCAGATGATCCTGATCCAAATCTAAAAGAGAAATTGATGCTATTCGGGCAATTTATTGGTGATTGGGAAATTGAAGATAACCATACTAAAGCAGATGGAACCGTTGTAAACATGAAAGGAGAAGTCCATTTCAGATGGATTCTAGATGGAAAAGCAATACAAGATGTTTGGATGGGTTGTCCAGAAGGCGCACAAAAAAACATTATTTTCGGAACAACTATCCGATTCTATGATTGGAAGATTAATGCATGGAATATTACATGGATTTCTCCAATTAAGAACATAGTCCAAACTTTCATCGCTCGGAAAGTTAACGAGAACATTATTCTTGAAGATAAAACTGCTGAAGGATATCCGCTGAAATGGGTATTCTCTCAAATTACACCAGAGTCTTTTCGATGGCATTCAGAGGAAACAAAAGATAAAGGTAAAACATGGAAAATAACTGAAGAAATGCAAATCCGAAAAGCTGGAATTGATTAAATAAACAAATTTTGAATACATGTATTAAAAAATTCCCAAGAAACAAACCCCATAGTATTGTTATGATAGAGGGTTTTAGTCAATTCAGTCCTTCGCTGACTATTCCCTTTTCGATTAATCCAAATTTTCAATGCGAATTCTGAGCTCGTAAAATTTGAGGATCCCAATAATAATCAAATTTCGATGGTTACAGTCCAATCGGAACATAGATTTATTTTATATTAATTTTCACTGCAACATATTTAAAATTGAACATTATAATAAAATGTTTTGAAAATTGAATCTGGATCCACTTCCTCGATCAAACACAAGATACTTAACAATCACATGATTAGATGTAACAAAAGGAGTGTTTTTTTGTCTTCAGACGTTAAGAGAATACTTGAAGGATTAAGTAAAAAGGAACTTTTAGAAATAGCAAATAAAAAGAAAATTAGAATTCCGGACAATTGGTCCAAAAACTCCATAGTGGAGCTCCTTTCACTAAAT
>JARRMB010000032.1:0-8472 GCA_037386325.1 Candidatus Bathyarchaeota archaeon | reverse complement strand
GGATATCACCTGATATAACCCCGATTATTATCATAAAGGAACTTTTAAAGAAATTTGATGATATTACGGCGGTAGATAATCTAAATCTTGAAATTGGGGAAGGTGAACTTTTCAGTCTTCTAGGACCAAATGGTGCAGGGAAAACTACAACAGTAAACATTCTTACGGGTATATTGCAGCCCACAAAGGGAAATGTAACTATTGCTGGTTTTGATTTAACGAAAAATGCCTCTAAAGTGAAAAAAGTAATCGGTGTATGTCCACAAGAGGCTTCGGTATTTTCATATCTAAATGCACGAGAAAATATCGAACTTTTTGGAAATTTACATTCATTATCCAAGAAAGAAATTGAAGATCGAACAGATCAAATGTTAGAATTATTGGATTTAAAAGACGCTAGCCAAAGAAAAGCAGGAAGTTATAGCGGAGGGATGTTGCGAAAGTTGAATCTGATAATGGCTTTAATTAATGATCCGAAAATTGCTTTTCTTGATGAACCAACAGTTGGAATGGATGCTAGAGCTCGTCGAAAAACGTGGGAATTTATTGGTTCTCTAAAAAATGAAAACAAGACAATCATCTTGACCACTCATTATATTGAGGAAGCTGAAGTATTAAGCGATAGAGTAGGAATAATTGACTATGGTAAATTAATTGAACTTGGAACTCCAAAAGAGTTAATGGAAAAATACGAAGTAAATAATTTGGAAGAAGTTTTTTTGAATATCACCGGTCGAAGAATTCTGGAGGGGATATGAATGAAGATGCAAGCTTTAGGGGCTCTTGTTGATGTAGAGTTGAAAAAGCTGATTCGTCATCCAGTCAATTTATTTATGAATCTTCTATTTCCAGCTCTCTTAACAGTTGTTTTTATGATTACTTTTTCGGATCCTGAATTAGGAATGAGCATAAATTCTGTTGTTCCAGGTTTGGTTGTTTATGCAGTAATTTTTTTAATTATGACGGTTGCTCAATCCTTTTCTTCAGAAAGGAAACTTCTAAGAAGACTTAATACTACACCAATGACTTCCTCAGAGTTTATTGGAAGTCAGATCATATCTAACATGGTCACCGCAATATTACAGGTGATAATTGTCCTAGTCTTAGCTTACATATTGGCATTTAGACCTGAGAGTGGATTTGGAGGAATTTTTTTAGCTATGTTTGTGACTGCAATATTTGCTTTGAGTTCAGTGGGTCTTGGACTCATTACAGCAACAGTATCAAGAAATCCTGAAATGGGTGTAGGACTTTCATTCATTTTTATTCTTCCTCAAATGTTTTTTGGCACTTTTATGCCTCTTAGCAGTTCAACTCAGGAAATAGCTAAGTTTGTGCCAAGTCATTACTTATTTGGTGGATTAAAATTGATTTTTGAAGACAACTGGATGAATAGTGCTTTTTTCTTTGATCTATTAATAATTTCTGCAGTGAGCATTATCGTGGTAGTTATTGGAATATTATTATTTGAAAAATATGGAAAAACATGAAGAATTTATTTGAAAAATAAGTTTTGAAAAACTCCAACAATCCCAATCCCTCCAGAGATAGAATATCAATCCTAATGCAAAAAGTGAATTCTCTAAAAATTTATCTCTTCTATATAATGTTCTAAAAATGAAATCGACTATTGCCCAAGATCCGTCCATAAGAAGAAATGAACTATATACGGGCGAACACCCATTTTTGTGATTTATTTTAGATGCTTTTGATGTTTTTCGCAACTAACTTTAATTTAAGACCGATTGGTTTTATTATAGCAACATTTATAAGACCGACTGGTCGGTATTAATAGTGGTGAGGAATTAATTTTGGAATCAAGAAACACTTTTAGAAATTGGTCGAATTTAGAATTAACCCAAGAACTAACTATCAGGAGTCGACCGGAGACCAAACATAAGCATGTTCTAAAAAAATTACTTGAAGAAGCAAAGGAAGATCCTAATACTAGTGGATACTTGGTTTTTGGATCTGTGGCTGCTGGAACATTCAACGAAAATTCAGATCTTGATGTTATCTCAATTTTAAAAACCAGTAAACCCTCTTCAGGAATTAAGAAAGCAATGATTGACGATTTAGTTGTTGATAGTCTTTTCATGACAGAAGAGGTTTTAATTAAGAGTATACAGATGGTCCCTTATTTATTACACACATTGACAGGATCTAAACTTCTTTTTGATCGGGAAGGTTCTATTAAACCTCTAATTGAAAAAATAATACACTATTTCCGTGAAAATCCAAAAATCGATAATGAATGGAAGAACTACATTAAACAATCAAACGAGGTTAAATCGAAAACTGGATGTAGAGCTAATTCACATGGAAAAACTATAATTGATGTATGGAATGATCTCGAAAAACGCTATTCTAATGGAAAGATTAAACGACCATTTTTTAACTCGTTTTATTTCACTAACTCGTTCATTTTTTCTCTGGTAAAGAGATTTTTCAAGATCACAGAAGGAGGTGGTAGATAATTATGAACGTTCTAGAAAGAATTAGGAAAACTGTCACCATAATGATCGTTTGTCTAGTGTTCACTATTTGGCACTTTGCATTTAATCCCGCTGGATTAGAATTTTGGCAAAGCATAGCAGTTTTTCTATCAATAGGATTCATAGCTATCGGAGGAATTGCTTTAACTTGGATAAAATCATGCATATAAGTGATTAATAATGACCCCAAGAACAACCGAGGATCGTTGGCAAGAAACCCACAACCAAATTTTATCTTCTGCAGAGCAACTGTTCGCAACGAAAGGATTCAACGGAACCTCGATGAATGATATCGTTAAGGATAGTGGTTTCAGTAAAGGTGCTCTCTATAACCACTTTGAGAGTAAGGAAAGACTTTTCCTTTCCCTATGGGAACATCAAACCAATGTAGGTATAGAACAATTAAAGCAATTATTTTCCCCTGAGGACAAAGCCGTTGACAAAATCATCAAAGTAGCTAAGGTAACAATGGCCTCTACATGTGATTGTCCAAGAGAGATGGGAAGGATTCAGATAGA
The DNA here is from genome assembly GCA_037386325.1 of Candidatus Bathyarchaeota archaeon. GTDB lineage: Archaea > Thermoproteota > Bathyarchaeia > Bathyarchaeales > Bathyarchaeaceae > Bathyarchaeum. Next base: position 5,459 of record JARRMB010000032.1, on the reverse strand, counting down.
GTTCATGATCACAGCAGCTAGGATGAAATCTTTAGAACCAGATATGAAAAAGCGATATGAAACCATTCATAAATTTATCCATGAGATATTCGAGGAAGGCGTCAGCAATGGAGAATTCAAGCCAGGAATAGATTATAACGCCATCACATCAATCCTCTTCGCAGCTCTTGATGGATTACAGCTCCATTTCGCAACTTTGAATATCAAGTTTGATACTAAACAACTACAAGATACGTTAATCAAAATGATTTTTGAAGGAATTTTAGCTAAATAGAATATTTGAAGATTTGTATAACTCAAATGTTCTAATAAATGTGTGTGCATTTCTAAAATTTTTTCAATAATAAAAATACTCTAATCCTGAATAGTTTTTTATTTTATAATAATCTAATGTAGTTTAGTCTCTAATATCATATTTTACTTCCAAGAACTGGAGAAAACATAAGAAATGAATTATGATGAAAAATGGAAAATTTTGGCCGATTTCTTAATGGATCTTAAAAAAATGGGAAAAATAATACCAATAGAAATTATGAATGATTTACGCTCTGCGAAAACAGTTATCCAAGTCCTAAAAGCCGATCCGACATGCATTGAAACTATTTCACGAATTGAAATATATTTGAGAAATATTGAATCGTACGCTATTTCAACTGGAGAAGAAATAGATAAAGGCATTGCGGAAGATTGGTTAAAGAAGCTTAAAGATAAAAAAATTGAAAAATCTGAAAAAATTAATGAAAAATCAATATTTATTCATGGAATTCCTAGAAACGAGAAATGGGTGAGGATAAAAATCTTAAACGATATACTACCCGAAAACATGAAAAAAATTGCAAAAATTAACAATCTTTCATACAAAACTCAGAAAAATGATTATATGCTAGTTCACGGTGATCCAAAAAACATTAAGAAACTGATAAAATCAATTACAGAGCATGTTGCTGGAGCTAAAAACGAGTAAAAATATGCTCGAAACTTTTGTATTAGTTAGTTTAAACCTCTCGTGTAAACACAGTTTATTTATAGAAGAAAGTATAGAAAAGTTGTGAAGAAAACAGGGTAATTCCTGCAATGTAAAAAACCGAGAGCGAATTATAAAAAGATGCCTTACATTAAGAAAATCGAGCTTAAAGGCTTCAAATCCTTCGGTCCCAAAACTGCAACCGTTACATTAGATAAAGGTTTCACGGCTATAACTGGACCGAACGGAAGTGGAAAAACAAACATTGCAGATGCTGTACTATTTGGTTTAGGTGAATTAAGTGCTAGACGAATGCGAGCAGCAAGTCTAGGAAAACTAATCTATCACGGCTATCCTGACTTAAACATTAAAAAAGCAAAAACAGCTAAAGTAATTATTCAATTTGACAATTCAGATAATCTTTTACCTGTAGACACAGGAACGGTAACTATTTCTCGTGAACTTAATAATGCAGGTCAAAGTCTTTATCGACTTAACGGTAGAAGAATCTCTAGATCACATATTTTGAATATTCTATCTATCGCGGGTATAAGCCCAACAGGCCATAATGTTGTTTTACAAGGAATAATTACAAGAATGGCTGAAATCTCTTCGTTCGACCGCAGAAAAATGATTTCAAACTTAGTTGGAATCGAACAATATGACACAGAAAAAGCTGAGGCAGAAAATAAATTGCGAGCAGCTGAAATTTCTATTAGAACCGCTATGGGTAGAATTGATGAAGTCCAGAAAAGAGTAGATGACCTTGAAAGAGAACGCAACGAACTATTACGTTATACTTTTCTTAAAAAAGAAATTAAAAGATTTGAAGCGATAAAAATTTCAGGAGAATTTTTGGACCTTCAAGATAAAAAAGCTGATGTGCTCTCAAAAATTGATTCTGTTAGAGATAAAGTAGAAAATTCAAGACAATTAAGGGATGAACTTAGGCAAAAGAGGCATGAAGTAGAAACAGAGTGGATGAAACTAGGCTCAGAAATGATAGAAGAACGCGGAACTAGGTTACTTGAAATTCAATACAAAGTAGGAGAAGCTCGATCAAAGATAAATGAGTTAACAACTAACATTGGAGCGGGAACAGCCAGCCTAGATGGTCTCAAACGAGTGGTTATAAACAATGAACAAAAATTAGAAGCAATTAAAAACGAAATTAAAGAAAACAGAAACGAAGCTCGAAGATTAAAAAAAGAAAGAGAACAACTACTTGCTGAAATGGCCGAAAAGCAAGCAATTTATGATGACATATCAAACAAAGCATCAATATTAAGAGCTGATATCGGAGATAATAGTAAAAAAACACAAGAAATTGAAGAAGAACTCGAAAAACTTACACAAGAATTAATGGGTCTTAAAAGTGAATACATTCAAGATAGAACAAATCTAAAAGTACTAAATCACCAAATGAAAGAATTAGTAAAACGAAGAGACGATTTTGAATCAAACCTTAATAGCTTAAAAAAATCCTATGCAGAACTTAAGAAAGTGCAAAAAGATCAAGTTAATAGCTCAAAAAATCTTGAAAAAACTGTAGAAAGAAAACTTACACAAAAAGAGTCGATAAAATTAGAGATCGAACAGGCTGAAAAGATTGCCAATTCAGCACAAGATGCTGTAGCAGAATTTGTTACTCAAAGAGATCTAGCAGAAAAAGTTGCTCCAGAAGAAAATGCCCGAAGAAATATTGAAGAATTGGCAGAGTTGGGTGCAATAAAGGGTATTCATGGTCGTCTAAAAAATCTAATCAAAATTGAAAGGGGATATAAACGAGCTGTGGAAGCAACTGCAGCAGGTTGGTTAGATGCATTAGTGGTCCAGAATTATGATGCTGCATTTATGTGTGCAGAGACTCTAAAAAGAATGAAATTAGGGAGAATAAAAATCATCCCAATAGAAGAAATGGCAGCAATTAATTCAATTAATAAACCAATGATAAGGGGAATCAATGGAATTGCCTCTGAATTCGTTAGATGCAATAAGAAATTTGAGCCAGCAATAAATTTTGTATTCGGAGATACAATTGTAACAAATGATGATAAAACTGCTTTTGCGGCTTCACGCCAAGGTCACAGAACTGTAACAGTTAATGGAGATCTATATGAAGCACAAGGAGGACTAGAAAGTGGATACTATCGAGCGCCAGTGGACTATACATCAATTATCCCAAGTGAATCAGCAGTAAAAAGTCTCAGCGAAGCAGTTGATGCACTTCAAAAACACTTGACAAAAAGGGAGAAAGATATACAAAATTACAAAGAAGAAATCGACACAACACGATTTGAATTAGTAAAACTTACAAAAACGATAACAACTCTAGATGGTGAAATTCATAGAGTTCGAGATAATGCTAAACGAACAAGACAAAATATTAAACGAATAGAGAGACGAGTGAATAAAATCAACGAAAATAGAGAAGAAGAGAAGAATCGATTATCTGAATTAAGATCGCAACGTGATTCACTTAATAAAGAAATAAGCAATCTTCATGATAAATTAACTAAATTAAAGATAAAAATGGATCCAACAAGGATTCAGGAAATGGAAATTCAAAGAGAAAAGTTAGGAAACGAACTTATTGATTCGCGAAAAATAGTAGGCAATAAAGAAACGAATCTTGCAACATTAAAATCAAAATTTGAAAATGTTCTCAAAATAAGCGCTGATAACATTAAAATCCAGTTAAGAAAAATTAAAGCACAAATTATTACAGTAGAAAATGAAATTAAAGAAGCATACATAGAAAAAGAAAATCTTGAAAAAGAATTACAAGAACTTGAGAATCTAAAAGAAGAATTATCGAGAACAGTTTTAAATGCAAAAGAAGAATCAAAAAAATTCACTGTACAAATTGATGACCTCGACAAGAAATTACGCCAATTAGATTCTATATACGAACGTTCTGACAAACTTTATAACGAATTACAATTCAATCTTCAAACCTATGAAATGCAACAAAAACAAAACTCTCAAAGATTGCAAGAACTAGATTACGATAAACCACTAACAATATCTCAAGAGCAATTAGAAACCGCTGAAACAGCACTAAAGCAACTGCGTTTAGAACTAAACCGATTAGGTGCAGTAAATCAACTTTCACTTGATCATTATGCTGAACAAGCATCACGATACAAAGAACTTTCAATACGCATGAACGAACTTGAGAAAGAAAAACAATCCATTCTTGCTTTTATGGATGAAATCGAAAGGAAAAAACGTGCAGTTTTCATGGAAGCATTTGAAAAAATCGATAGTAGCTTCAGAAGCTATTTTTCAAAATTAACGGGGGGTGGTGAAGCTGAACTAATACTAGAAAACCCTGAAGATCCTTTCGCTGGAGGAATGGATATGTTGGTTCAATTTAGAAACAAAGCATCTATACTTGTAAGTGGAGCAAGTAGCGGAGAAAGATCAGTTTCGGCTGTTGCTTTCATTTTTGCCCTTCAAGATTTTATGCCCACAGCATTTTATGTATTTGATGAAATTGATGCACACCTTGATCCCTTTCACGTATCAAGATTGGGAGATCTTTTCGCCGAACAATCTAATAAATCACAATTCGTGGTAATAACACTAAAACCAGAAATGGTAAGCAAAGCAAAGAAAGTTTGGGGAATATATGAACGAAGCGGTTATTCCCATGTAGTATCAGCTCCAATGAAGGAGGCAGCATAATGAAACAGACCGTGAAAAAACCATTCTATTGCCAACCCCCATTGAGCATTCTGTTTGAGATTCACAGATTAGAGAAGGTAATGCCTTGGGAAGTAAATATTGCCTATTTACTAAAAAAATTCTTAGAAGAAATGCAACAGAGAGGAGAAGTAGACTTTAGAGCCTCAGGTGTAGCATTAGAATCATCAAGTACAATTTATTTAAGAAAAACAAAATTATTATTAAAACTTGAAGAACCTCCTCCACCACCTAGAATCGAACAAGACTATATTCCTCCACCGTTATTCCTTCCCTTGCGTTATGAGTTGTCTTCAACAACAATTGACAATCTTCTGAATGTTCTAGATGAAGTTCTAAAAGGTGAAAACATTAGACCACCACCTCAACCTCAGACCATTTTACCAGCGCCAGAAATCATTCCTCAGGTTGATCTTTATTTATTGGAAATTGAAGATCGAATGAAAACAATCTATGATCAACTCTGTCAAATCGCAGCAACAGGAGAATTAATAGCATTCTCGAAACTTGTTTCTGGACTTGAAAAGATCGAAGCAATTAAAACATTCATAATTCTACTATTCCTTGCTCAAAGAGGAAAAATCGGTTTATGGCAAGAAGAAGAAATCGAAGAACTCTATATAACGGTCATAGGGGATCCAACATTTGAAGGAAAACGAACAGAAATCATCTGACAAAAATAAGAAAGAAAAAATTCTTAACCAAATCGCTCTAATGGAAGCTGGACTCTATGTGGCCGGAAGACCTCTCGATCTTAAAACTCTAGCGGGCATAATAGGGACACGAT
>JARRMB010000031.1:0-13157 GCA_037386325.1 Candidatus Bathyarchaeota archaeon | reverse complement strand
GTTTTACATAGAGCAATCTTTATAACTTGACGTTCTTATTTGAAAAGGCGAACTGATACTAGCATAACAAGAAGGAATTTAGCATGGGTCATAGAAAAAAGCATGCTCCTAGACATGGTTCATTAGCCTATTTACCTAGAGGACGCGCCAAACGAACGATTGGAAGAATCCGTTTCTGGCCCAAAATCGAAGAAGGTCCAACCCTTCTCGGATTCATGGGATATAAAGCAGGAATGACTCAGACAATAATAGTAGAGGATAAACCAGGTTCTTTACATTTTGGAAAAGAAACAGCTCATCCTGTAACTGTATTGGATGTTCCTCCAGTAATTGTATCCGCAATTCGCGTTTACAAAAAAGATTCTTACGGAATAAAAACATTTACAGAAGCTTGGATGAAAAATCCTCCGAAAGATTTTGATAGGGCATTAATTTTACCTGAAAAATTTGATACTGAAATGGACATTAAAATTATTGAAGAAAATATAGAGGAGATAGAAGAGGTTCGATTACTAGTTGCAACACAACCAAGATTAGCTTCAGTCCCAAAGAAAAAACCGGATATTTCAGAAATCAAAGTTGATGGGGGATCAATAAAAGAGCAGATTGAGTATGCAAAAAGTCTCCTGGGTAAAACTGTTTCAATTACAGATGTTTTTAAAGAAGGGGGATACATGGATGTTGTCGCTATAACTAAAGGGAAAGGATTCCAAGGTCCAGTAAAAAGATGGGGAATAAAATTACTACCACGCAAATCAAGAAAAACGAAAAGGGGAGTAGCGGCAATTGGACCATGGAAACCAGCAAGAGTATTATATACTGTTCCAAGAGCAGGACAAATGGGTTATCATCAAAGAACAGAATACAATAAACGTATATTAAAAATCGGTATCGACGGTAAAGAAGTTACTCCAAAAGGGGGTTTCGTTAGATACGGTGAAGTAAAAGGAACATATGTACTTGTAGATGGAAGCTTACCGGGTCCAGCAAAACGGTTAATTAGATTAAGATATCCTGCCCGTGCTCCAAAAAGAATTCCGGATACACCTCCAACTATCAGTTATATATCATTGGAATCTACACAAAAATAGGTCAGTTGATTAATAATGGGAAATATTTCAGCTAAAGTTTTTGATCTAACTGGAAAGGAAGTCGCTAAACTTAACCTTCCCAAAATTTTCAATACTCCAAATAGACCAGATGTAATCAAAAGAGCAGTGGTAACAATCCAATCACACAAAATTCAGCCACAAGGCAGAGATCCAATGGCTGGAAAGAAAAACACAGCAGAGTCAAGGGGAACAGGTTCTGGGATTGCTCGTATCCCACGATTGAAAGAAAGAGGGCAAAGAGGAGCTTTCGCTCCTGGAACTGTAGGTGGACGATCAGCTCATCCTCCTGAATCCAAGAAGAAAATTAAAAAGAAGATCCCTAAGAAAGAAAACAGATTAGCTTTACGTTCAGCTATTGCTGCCACTGGATCAAAAGAAATCGTTGCATCTAGAGGACACATTATTGATGAAGTTCCAGATTTTCCATTAGTAATAGTCGATGAAATTCAAGATCTAAAGAAAACTAAAGATGTTGAAGATGCTTTAATGAATCTTGGTGTATGGCCAGATATTTTTCGGGCAAAAGAAAGCAGAAAAATTAGATCAGGTAAAGGAAAGATGCGTGGACGAAAGATGAAACAAGCTGTTGGACCACTCCTTGTTATAACTAAGAATAATGGAGTAGCCGAAGCAGCTCGAAATCTTCCTGGAATAGAAATTGTTTCTGTACAAAATCTGAATGCTGAGGTTTTAGCACCTGGAACGCATCCTGGACGATTAACAGTTTGGACCAACTCAGCTTTTGAGAATCTAGAGAAAACCTTTGGAGGAAAATAAGTTGGATCCATATAATACTATCAGATACCCTGTAATGACAGAAGTTACCAGTAGAATTCTTGAATCAGAAAACAAGTTAGTTTTTATTGTCAATAAAAATGCATCAAAAAAGGATATCAAAATTGCAGTAGAAGAACTTTATGACGTTGCAGTTGATCAAGTCAATTCAGCAATAACACCAGAAGGCGAAAAAAAGGCATTTGTTAGACTGAGCCCAGAGTACAAGGCAGTTGACATAGCTATTAAACTAGGGATCCTCTAAATTAGAGGACTTTGGTTTTGTAAGATGCCACAATCTTCCAAAATTCTTCCAGCAATTGTTTTTTTATTAGTTATTGTAGCATCTTTGACCCTGTTTCTGTACCCAAAGTTGATATATGATATTTTAATTTGGGTAATCGAATCTTTCCAGGCAGGTGGTCTACTACTATTATTTGGGATGATGATTGTCCAAGCGTTAGCAATCCCTATTCCTTCTGAACTGGTTTTAATTGCCGGAGGTTTAGCTTTTGAATTTCCATTTGGATGGCTTGTTGGTGCTTTAGGATCAATAGTTGCAGGGGTAATAAGTTTCTATATTTCTAAAAAAGGTGGAAGGTCCCTTGCAATACGATTTGTTGGCGAAAAAGGCATTAAATTTGCAGACAACTGGTTTAATCGTTGGGGAGGGTGGGCGATTCTTTTAGGAAGATTTGCTCCATTTATACCATTTGACGCAATTTCATATAGTGCAGGTTTAACAACTATGAAGCTAAAAAATTTCCTTATTCCTACAATTATAGGTACATTACCTCGAACTTTATTTTACACTTCTTTAGGAGGATTTTTTAATATAACATTCAATGAACTAATAGAATCATATAAATTGACAGGTGATATTCCACCAGAACTTCAAAGCATGGTTTCTCAATTTAATTATATTCTGCTTGCAGTTGTTGGTGTAATAGCAGTAATTTTTATTGTATATTGGTATGTAACATCAAGATATACAAAAGGAAAAGAAATAAAGTAATTAATCTGAAGGCCATTACTCAAGTGTCTCATAATTGAAAAACTCACAGCATAATTTTAAATCTCTATTTTAATTTTAATTGAAAAAATACAGTTTATTAGAGTCCGTGATCTTTACGAAAAAAGAAACAAATTGGGACTGAAAAAAAGTTCATGCGCAATATTTTTCAAGTGAGATATTTATCGAGAAATAAAGTAAGAAAATTATTCGTTTATGTCTTATCGGGTATAATTCTGGTAACAAATATTTATCCAGTTTTATCGCAGAATACATATTTCTTACATAACATAGAGAATAATGAGAAAACAGTTTATAGAAAAACAGTAGTATTTCACACAGTCAATGGTTCTACTAAGATCCCTCATGAATTATATTTATCAATACCAGTTTTACTCTACAATCACTATGTTTCTCAAAAGCATAATCTCTACAATATTTCAGAATATTCAAATTATATTACTCCGAATATTTTCAAATCAATAGCTGAAAATATTCAAAAAGTAACAAATTCAGAGTCTCATGAAGATGAAATTTTTGCCAACTCTGTATTAGAAATTATTCAACAACTTGAATATAATAGCTCTAATATTAAGTTTCCAATTGAGACCTTAGTAGAAAATTCTGGAGATTGCGATCCACTTTCAATTCTGACTGCATCTATACTAAAAGCAGGCGGTCTTGATGTTGTTTTATTTTTCTATTCTGTTTCTCCTATTTCACATGTCAATGTTGGCGTCCATTTAGCTGAAGATCCAATTTACCAAATAGGACCTAATCCATTTTACTATGAATATGAAGGCAAAAAATATTACACCGTTGAAACAGTAGGAGATTATTGGAACGTAGGTGATCAACCAGAAAGTCTACATGAATTTCAACCACTAATAATTTCTCTTGAAAATCATCAGACTACCTCGCCTCTGCAAATTTCTTCAAATCTTGATAATCCATTACTTTCTAGTTCAATTTCTTTGAATTTGATTCCAAATTATTTCCAAGAAAAAGAAGAAGGACCTATACTGAAGGTGTCAGGGTCAATATCACCAAAATATCCAAACCAGCCCGTTTTTGTAAATATAATTCATGATTCGTTCCAATCGTTTAATATTTTTAATACCATAACAACAGATGAAGCAGGAAATTACTCATTTATTTGGAATTTCAATTCCCCAGGATCGTATACTATCCAAACAAGTTGGAACGGATTACAGACATACGCAGGTTCAGTAAGTGAAAAACTCACATTGTACATCAGTTTATCTCAAGAATTAGATGATTTTGAGATCAACAACAAAGTGAATATAGGACCAGAAATTATTTCTACGACGAAATTGAATTCTTCTGGAAGTCGAATATTGGAATATCAATCTTCTAGAAAAATTCTTGAAAAGAATTTCATTAAAACAAATGTTCAACTTAGTGCTGAGTTTATTATGCTTAGAAATAATAATTCGGTATCTAGTGAACAAACATTCCTAATTCCCAGTTATGAATATACAATATATAACCGACGAGGAAATATTACTAAGACCATCCCAGAAAAAACCGTTCTAATTCCAGATTATAGACAAAGTATGAATAATCATTTTGAATTTAAAATAACTCAAAACGATGAAAAAGAATATAGTTCAAGTGCGACTATCTTAAGCGATTATGATTATTCGCAAATAATTGATAATCCTAATTTATTATTTTTTAGAAATTCTGAATTTTCTAAAGGAAATAATTGGTATAAAATTTTAGTTGAAATAATGGAAGATAAAATATTTCTAAAACTTTTTGATGATTATACAACTTATTTTTCCGAAACAATATCTTTAGATCAAAATACTCAAGATGAATATAGAATTTTATTAAAATATGAACCTGATTCAACAATAGTTATAAAAAATATGCAAGTTAAAAGTTTGGATCAGTTAAATCAAAATGATGAAGAAGTAAGTCTGGTTGATTTTTCCAAAATCTTTACTGAAAATAATTCAACTAATGAATATATTGCTCCCCAAAAAATGGATAAACTTGAAGTACCTATCTCTACTAGATTCCCAATAATTGAATTGATGCTTTCAATTCTATTGGTCTCAACTTTTATTGGGTATATTGTCTTTCACAAAACATTTAGAAAATGAACTTCAAATTATTTCCTTCTTTCTTTAAGAAAGAGAAATTCTGTTAATTAAATCCAGAAGGTTAAAATTTAGACTAAATTACAAATTCTTATAGAAACGAATATATGGAATGAGTCCATCCAAAACATATCATCAAGGCTCTGCAGAAAAACCTAAAGATTGAATACTGTTAAAATTACAGTTAACTGGAAATTAAAAGTATTTAAAAACTTGGAAATCTGTAGATCCTAAATATTTCAAAGGAAGATGTATAATCTTGGGTAAACGTATTCGAGTTCAAAGACGTGGAAGAGGAACGTCAGTTTTCAGAGCATCCTCGCATAAAAGAGTGGCCCCTGTTCGCTATCCTTCAATGCATCCTGCTGAACAGGAAGGAGTAATACAGGGTGAAGTTAAGGATATTATTCATGATCCAGGAAGAGGATCACCTATGATCTCTGTAAAGCTTGAAAATGGAGATACATATTATTCAGTCGTCCCAGAAGGAGTTTATGAAGGACAACCCACTCAGATTGGGGATAAGGCGTCTGTAGAGATTGGAAACGTTATTCCTGTTGGAAAGATTCCTGAAGGAACAATGATATGTAATATTGAGCTGTCTCCCGGAGATGGAGGAAAAATGGTTCGTTCTTCAGGAGCTTACGCAACTATTATTACACATACACCAGATGGAACGATTGTAAAACTCCCATCCCGAAAAACCAGATATATTAACGATTTATGCCGAGCAACTATTGGAGTTGTATCTGGAGCTGGTCGTATCGAAAAACCATTTCTCAAAGCTGGAAACAAATTTCACCTAATGAAAGCTAAAGGTCATTTATATCCGCGCACAAGAGGAATTGCTATGATTGCAGCTTGTCATCCCTACGGAAGCAGTAAAAAAGGAGGAAGAAAAGTAACAACAGTATCTCGCAATGCACCTCCGGGCAAAAAAGTCGGATTAATAGCAGCTAGAAGCGCAGGAAAAGGAAGCAGAAAGAGACGCTAAATATTTGATAATGAACACTAATTATAAGAAAATTTAAGAAAAAAATATTCTTTTAGTTACTGCTAACTCATCCGAAGAGATATATTGAATTAAAAATAGAATTGTACACGAGTATGACCCAAAGAATATTTGTCATTAAAAATGAATGTTTAATAAGAATTGGCCAAATATGGGGTCAATAAATTGGATTCTTTAATGGAATCTGAAACTAAAGTTATTTTAGATGCAAATTTTCTTTTTATTCCTATTCAATTTAATTTAGATATTTTTGATGAACTTCAAAGAATATTAAATCGACGTTTTGTATCAATAGTTCTTTCCTCAACTGTGAAGGAACTTGAAGGATTAACTCAATCAAAATCGTTGAAGACCCAAAAACAAGCGGAAAATGCTTTGAAATTAGTTGATAAATGTAAGTTTGTGTCTGTCAATAAGAATTGCAATGAAACTTTTGATGATGTTATTGTTAGAATATCCTCAGAATGGAAATGTATAGTTGCTACAAACGATAGAAATCTAAAACAGAAACTAAGAGAAAAAGGTGTACCTGTTATTTATATGAGACAAAAAAAGCGTTTAGAACTTGAAGGTTCAGTATAGGCTTATAAATGAGGATTTGTTTCTTATTGGAGGTTGAAATTATCCGTAAAAAATACGGTGATTTCACATAAAATCATCAGTTAGGATAGTAAAATAAATGTTCAAACTTGTAACTTTAGAGGATGCAATCAGGATTCCTCCAGAAAGATTTGGAGAAGATATTGATAACGTAGGTTATGAACAATTAAAAATGAAGTATGATGGAATGGTAGACGAAGAACTTGGATATGTTATTGCGGTCACCAACATCAAAGTTAATCCATTTGGGAAAATTATCCCCGGTGATGGAGCGACATTTCATAAAGTTGAATTCTCGTTACTTACATTTTATCCGAAAATCCAAGAAGTAATTGAAGGAGAAGTTGTAGAAATTGCAGAATTCGGAGCTTTTGTCCGAATTGGACCTGTTGATGCTTTATTGCATGTTTCACAATTAATGGATGACTATATCTCTTATGATGAACGCCAAGGAGTTCTAATGGGAAAAGAGACCAAAAGGAAACTTCAAACGGGAGATCATGTTCGAGTTCGAATAACAGCTGTTTCTTTAGGTCGAAGTGGAGGTTCAGGAAAAATAGGTGTAACAGCTCGACAGCCTTTTCTAGGAAAAATTGAATGGATAAAGAAGGATGTAGAAAAATTAGATACAGCAGAAGAAGAATCAAAAGAGCCTTCTAAGGCAACTGGAGAATAAAGGTAATGACAGATAAAGCATGTAGAGACTGCAGAATTATTTCATATGGATCTACATCCATTTGTCCAAATTGTAGTGCATCTAATCTTAGTGATGATTTTTCAGGTATAGTTATAATTATTGATCCTGAAGGTTCTTCTGTAGCTCAAGCTATGAAAGTTAAGGAGAAAGGGCATTATGCCCTCAGGGTTAGGTAGGTTATTAGAATTCACCTACTAACTGAAACACTTCGAAAAGAATTAAAGAATCCACAAGGATTACTAATTGAAGGACCTTACGAGCGGACACTTCTCAGACTTAAAGAGCTTATTGAAAAAGAAAAACCATCTAAAGTTATTTCTGTAGGCGATATTGTATCAAAAAGAATGATTGAATACGGTCTTTCACCGAATATTTTGATTATTGACAATAAAACGATGCGAAAACCCATTCAACCAATAGAAGCACCAACAAATCATATACTGTATGTCAAAAATCCGCCAGGGTCAATTACAGAAGAAGCCTGGATTACTTTTCAAAATGCTCTTAAAAAAGATGGGTTAACTAAAATTATTATAGATGGCGAAGAAGATTTGTTAACTATAGTTGCAGTTTTATCTGGACCTACAAATTCTTTTGTAATCTATGGTCAACCATCAGTAGGAATAGTTGTGATTAAAGTAAATAAAGAAAACAGACAAAAAATGCAAAAAATTGTGGATTCAATGAAAGAAACTTCGAAAAGCTAAAGTAATAGGGATGTATCAAATCAACAACCGACGGAAGTGTGTCAATGAAGGTTAATATCATTTCAGAAGAGAACAATCCTTTACTAAAACGAAAGGAATTAACACTAAGTATTGAACATATGCAAAATGGAGGAACACCCACACGAACAGAAGTCAGCAAACAAATTGCATCACTGTTAAAAACCAATCCACAATTGGTTTATGTTAAAAATCTTGAAACAAAGACAGGTACCATGATAGCGTTGGGTGAAGCGAATGTATACAGCTCATTAGATCAGGCTAAATTAGTAGAGCCAAAACATATTATTGCTAGAAACAAACTTCCTGAAAAACCTAAAGCTCAAGATACAGAGAAATCAGAAGAAGAATCGGAGACTGATTAGATGCCTAAAAAAGAAGTGAAAGAGAAAAAAGTGAAGAAAAAACGAATGGGAATTGGCTCTTATTACAAAATTGAAGGAGAAAATGTAAAACGACTACGCCCTAACTGTGAACGATGTGGACCAGGATATTTTGAGCGGGTTGGAAAATGCTTAACGTTAAAGTTTTCATCAAAAATATTTCAGCAGAGAATTTCTGGGAAATTGGAAAGATGATTCCACCCGTTCAAATTGGTACTAATCTTAACGTTGTGGGAATAAATAAGAAAAGTGAAGAAATGGTGGAGGTACCTTTTGTTTTCACAATAAATTATAATCCAGCTGTAGCACAAATTAGTCTGAAAGGGATAAGCCATGTTATAGGATCCAAAGATGAACTAGAAAAAATACTTAAGGGTCATAAAGAAAAACAACCTCCGCCTCCAGTCATTCTTCAATCAATATCAAATGTCGTTTTTTTAGAAACTGTAATTTTATGTAGGAGTCTAAATATTCCTCCCCCTATTCCTTTACCAAAAATTCCAACTGGAACGAAAAAGAAACGATCTGAACCAACATATAGAGCTTAAACTAGATCATTTTAAGAAAATAAAGACCTATGCTTATGGGTTTTTTATTGGAATTAAATTTTGGTTCTATTTTCTAAAATTTCTACTTCAATGGAACATACATGGATGATCTTGAAGCTCCGATACCTGGTGATCCATGTCTGACAGGTTTATTTGTTATAGCGAATTCTCCTAAATAGTGTCCAATCATTTCTGGTTCAATTTCAACAGCTGTAAATTCTTTTCCATTATGTATCAGAAGATTTACACCTGTCATTTCTGGTAAGATAATCATGTCACGGGCATGAGTTTTAACGATTACTTTTTCGTTACCTTTAATTGCTTTCTTTGAACGTCTTATATTCTCTAGAAGTGTTCTTTGAACATGATCTAACCCTCGGAGTAAAGTGCGCCGCTGCCGGGATGGAAGTAATTTAATGAATTCATCCATTGACATATTTTGTAGTTCATCTAATGAATGACCGCGATATGAGAATTCTTTCTTAGGCATTCTGTTCACTTAACCCCTTTTGCGCAAATGGATTTATTAAACATTTCTAAACCATAATTCGGCATTCGATTTTTAGAATATCAGAAAGAATATGGAAATTGCTGAGGTTATGGCAAATATTTAGGAAGCTAAAAATGAAACATCAAGCATCTTTTCCATCATTTGTTTGATTTTAATTTTTTGCCATTTACCCTTTCAGTCCCATTTCTTTCGATTAGTTACTCCCAAAAAAAGGGGAGGGAAATTATTTTCTTCTTAATATTAAGAAAGCTATGATTACTATTGCGGCGATAGCTGCGACAAGAACAATTGCTACTTCGGTTGTAATGAGAGGTGTCGGTTCTTCAGGAGTTATTGGACCCGCAGGTGAGGGCGCTGGATCTACTGTTAAGTAAGTTATTGAATGAGAACCATAGTAGGCTTCTGATCCATCAAAGGTGGCAATTACTTGGTATTGTCCCTCAGTTGTAGGTATCCATGAATATGCAAAGTTACCATCCATATCAGTTGTAGCGGTACCTATCCAAGCATATTGATCGTTAGGGTCAACAATTTCTATTTTTACTGGAACACCCATTGTGTTTGTTGGCATTGGGAATTGTTTATAAACATATAACATCCAATCGCTCATAATTTCATCTGCCATTACTGGAACTCCATTTGCAAACCGTAAAGCAATTTCTGGATCTTTTGTTCCAGGAGATTCATCTATAACTCTGCCTTTTATTGTGACACTAGTTCCTCTAGGTATACCGATATCTGGTGCAGTTATTGTTGTGGCACTTGGTCCTTTACCAATTGCAAAAATAAGTTGAGTATACGAATCCATTGCAACAATTACACTATCTCCAATTATAGAGTTTCCACCCCAGTGATTCTGTCTGAATCCACCGTTAATTCTCCATACTAAATCTCCAGTTTCAGCATCAAGAGCAAAATATGGTGCACCACGTGGTTTGGGATCAACTGAAGAATGTTCCTCCATACCAACATAGATTTTTCCGTCCGTAATGAATTGTATACGCAAAGGCCAGTTATTTCCCCAAAGTATTTCGTTATCTGGATCGGTGGCATTATATGACCATTTCAGATTTCCTGTCTGGGCGTCATAACAACTTAAAATTCCTCCATAACCACATGAATAGAAATTACCTAAAGCAGTTGCACGATTTGTTCCGACATAAATATCGAGATAGTGTGATGGCGCAGTCTCCCACAGATAATCGCCTGTAGATGCACTAAAACCGTAGTATTGTCTTAGTTCTTTTGCCCATACAACAAATACATCTGACTCTAAGTAACTTTCAGCTTCGTATGCGGGAGTAGTTATCGGTTGTGCAAGGCTAACATCTAATGTTCCTTGTTCCCATATTGCGGGAGCTTGCCATGTATTTTGGAATAGAAGTGTTCCTTCCTTCCCTTTTTCTAAACTTAGTGCCCATGAACTAACTTCTGATCTAGTAACAGATACACCAATTACTTTGTTTTCGGCAATTATTACAGTGCTTCCAGATAAGCCCGAGGGTATAGTGACATTCCATGAATAACCAGCTTTTCCAGTAGGTTGATCAGGTGAGACAGTAACGGGGCCTGTTGCATCGACAGTTTTTCCCCATGCATACCATGAACCCCATAAGAAATCACGACCACCACTACCATAATTTGGATCCGATGGATGGACTTGGGCCCCATAAAGCGCAGGTATATTACT
Organism: Candidatus Bathyarchaeota archaeon; assembly: GCA_037386325.1. GTDB lineage: Archaea > Thermoproteota > Bathyarchaeia > Bathyarchaeales > Bathyarchaeaceae > Bathyarchaeum. The sequence continues at coordinate 1,964 of JARRMB010000031.1, read as the reverse complement.
TGAGTTCCAGAGTGTCATGTAACCATTTTGAGTGTTAACATTATAAATTAGAATTTCACCTTCAGAACCGAAAGTTCTTGTACCACTAGGAACATTTTCCATAGTATATTCTAAACGTCCGGTAAGCGGATCATAAGCTTTCCAAGTACTACCAATTGTTGTCCAGATATATGGAAATACACCATGATAGTTGAATGTATTCCAATATAGTAATTGACCAAATGCAATTCTTTCATTATTTCCAAGTACTTGTGACCATAGTTTTTCCCCTGTTCTTAAATTAATAGCTGAAACTCGATGTTCAGCATTGTCTCCAGTGAATCCAGTTCCATATTCATTATAACAGAATATTCCATTAACTACTACCGAACCTGTGAATTTTCCACTGTATGCATCTCCGTCTTCAATTGCATGATCACCAACAACTGCGCCAACAAGACCGCCATCATCGATAGGAGTCGCCCATAGAATATGTGGAGTATCTGGGGCCTCTGAATTTCCAACCGCTGTGATACCTCCTCTGCTTGCACCTTCAAGAGCGTTTCCAGCTACGACAGACCATTCCCTAAATTGAGCATCTATTGGACGTGTCCAATATTCATCAGGTTGAGGAATAGCTGGATATTCAATTCGAGGTTCTTGATTTACAACTAATTCTAATTCTTCGCTTTCACTGGCTTGATAAAGTATTAGACCATCAAAAGGAACCCGATTATTGGGTGTCCAGAAGTATGTCTGTTCTGGAAAGTTTGTTTTTAAATAATAAGAACCGATCATCGTTGGAATATAAATTGTACCCGTTCCTCCTGTTGCGTCAGTCTTAAATGGTCCTAAAGTTTCAGTTTGGCCATCGGGTCGTCTTACAGTTACTGTTAGACCTTCCCAGCCTTGGTCAACATCTCTCAAGAAGTCGGTTATACCTACATGAAGAAGTGTCTCTTGGTTTACTCCTACTGGGTTTGGTGTGGCATTTATGAATGCAAAAGTTGCTTTTACATGGTCTACTTGTTGGGAAGAAATTGATGGAATTGTAATAGTAATAATTGACATCGTCAACATTGCTAGAAGAAATATTATAGATATTTTTGATTTTTTACTAGTTTTTTTCATTTTTCATTCCTTTTAAATTTATTTTACAGAAATTTCTTTTATAGAAGAATTTGTATTTTAAATGAACGATTACAAATGATTTAAAAAAAGATCAAATGTATTCATTTGTAACCATTCGTATTTTATGAAAAAATATATGTAAAAAAATATTCAGTATACCAATAGATTTTTTTAATTAAGATACTCAAGGTAATTACAGTAATTCAAAAAAGAAATAAAAAAATTCACTATTATCGTATGCATTGAACATAAAATGACGAAAAAAACTAACTCTGGATTATTCCATATCCGATTAAGCGCCATCTACTTGCAATTTTCCTACTTATTGCAGCTCTTGCCCCATCTTCTGCACAGACTGGGCGAGTTAATTGGAGTTTAACACGATTTTTCTTTCCAGAGATTACTTTTCCAACAGTTATAGTGGTTCCAACATCTAAAAGTAGTTTTTCACCTTTTATTATGTTATCAACTTGTACTAATTCTTTTGTTCCTATTGCTCTTTTCAGAAGGGTAGTTTCAAGAGTGAGCTCATAACGTGTTAAGGGTAATAGATCGGGTTTTCCTAATAGATTTCCTGTGAGTCCATCTGCTTTGGTTAATGATGGGTCTAAATTTGTTCCAATTCCTACTAATCCTCCACTTTGAGCTTCTTCAACTTCCTTACCACCAGCACTTAGGCTAGTAATTTCTGTAAATATTGGTTCATAAAATGTTCTTCCCTGTTTTTCAACCTTAATTCCCGGGCGGATTTCAACTTCATCACCAAGTCTGAATTTTCCCTGAGAAATACTTCCACCAATTACTCCTCCTTTAAGTTCATCTACCGATGCTCCTGGCTTGTTTACATCAAAAGA
>JARRMB010000030.1:0-8887 GCA_037386325.1 Candidatus Bathyarchaeota archaeon | reverse complement strand
TGATTTGTGGAGACGATTTGTTTGTAACAAATAGTGAAAGACTAGCACACGGAATAGAACTAGGTGCGGCAAACTCTTTAATAATTAAAACAAATCAAGTAGGCACACTCACAGACACTTGGGAAACTACCAGACTTGCAAAAATGGCAGGATATGTTCCGGTTATGTCCCATCGTTCTGGAGAAACAACTGATACACATATAGCTCACTTAGCTGTTGGCTTCTCTTGCCCAGTTATCAAAACTGGTGTAGTGAATGGAGAACGAGTAGCTAAAATTAATGAGCTCATAAGAATAGAAGAAAATCTTGGAAATAGAGCACAAATGTCAATATTATAGTAGGAGGAAAAAAATTTGTCCGAAAATGAAGAAAACATGGAAACATTCAATGAAGAAAATCTTTTGTTACCTCAGGATACTTTGCTATCCGCTGGAGTTCATATAGGCACTAGAATGAGAACGAAAGACATGGAACAATTTATTTACCGAGTCAGAGCAGATGGATTATTCGTCTTAGACGTTAAGAAAACAGACGAACGAATACGAATAGCTGCAAAATTTTTAGCCAGATTTGAACCATCAAAAATAGCAGCAGTAGCAGGACGATTATACGGACAATCTCCTGTAGAAAAATTCTGCGAAGTAGTAGGAGCTACCCCCATTGTTGGAAGATTTATTCCAGGAATGCTTTCAAACCCTCTTCATCCTGATCGCCTTGAACCTGGAGTAATAATAGTATCTGATCCAAAAGCAGATGTCCAAGCTGTAAAAGAAGCAGCTAGTATAGGTGTTCCTGTAATAGCCCTGTGCAGTACTGATAATGATTTCTCTTTTGTAGATTTAGTAATACCAACTAACAATAAAGGAAGACGCGCTTTAGCAGTAATATATTGGCTTTTAGCCAGACAGATATTACGAGAAAGAGGCGAAATTCCAGAAGACGGTGACATAAGTCAAACAATTGAAGATTTTGAAATAAAATTAACCCGAAAAAGAAGGGAAGAAGAAGAGGATTGAAACTCAGATATCCGGCAGTTGCAGGTACATGGTACGCAGGTACTCCGGATCGTCTACGTACACAAATAGAAAATCTTTTTACCCATAAACTAGGGCCAGGAAGTCTTCCTTCAATAACGAAAGAAGGTCCAAGAAACCTTGTTGGATTAGTTGTTCCACACGCAGGATACATGGCTTCAGGTCCAGTAGCCGCCCATTCATATTATTATCTTGCTAAAGATGGAAAACCTGATACAATAGTAATTTTTGGCCCCAACCATACGGGACAAGGAAGCGCACTTTCAATTATGAACGAAGGAGCATGGCGAACTCCATTAGGCGATATTCAAATCGATACAGAAACTGCCAACCAAATTTTGAAAGCTTCAACAATTATAGATATAGACGACAGAGCACATGCCTATGAGCACTCTATTGAGCTTCAATTACCTTTCCTTGCATATCTTTATGACTCAGAATTCAAGTTTGTTCCAATCTGTTTTATGATTCAGGACCTTAGATCGAGTCAAGAAGTTGGAAAAGCAGTAGCAGTTGCCTTGAAGGGTAAGAATGCTTTGGTTATTGCATCTTCTGATATGACTCATTATGAACCACAGGAAAGAGCTGAAAAGAAAGACAGATTAGCTTTGGAAGCTGCCCTCAATTTTGATGAAGAAAAATATTATAATGTCGTAGATTCTTATGGAATTTCAACTTGTGGTTACGGACCAGTTATCGCAGCCATTGCAGCAGCTAAAGAGTTAGGTGCTACAAATTCAAAGCTGTTAAGTTACAAGACAAGTGGTGACGTACTCGGTAATTATTCTTCTGTAGTGGGCTATGGTTCAATAGCTTTTACAAAAACTAAGTTATTCAATTAATCAACTTATTTATCAATGTGCGAATCCTCCAAAATTGAAGAAAGAAGGTTTAGAAATATTCAAGATAGATTGTGAATAAGTTGGAGAAAATGAAACAAAAATATCTGATAGCATATTTTTCAAGGAAAGGAAACAATTACGTTAATGGAAAAATCGAAAATCTGCCAATTGGAAACACAGAAGTAATAGCAAAGATGATTCAAGATATAATTGGAGGAGATTTATTCCATATCAAAACTGTACAATCTTATCCTGAAGATTATAATGAAACAATTGAAGTGGCAAAAAAAGAGCTAAATAATGATTCCCGACCAGCACTTTCTAACGATTTATCTAACATAGATTCTTATGAAGTTGTATTCTTAGGATATCCCAACTGGTGGGGAACTATACCGATGGCAATATGTACTTTTCTTGAATCTTTTGATTTTGAAGGAAAAAAGATAATCCCTTTTTGTACACATGAAGGAAGTGGACTAGGGAACAGTGTTGAAGATATAAAGAAGCTTTGAAAAAGATCTATAGTTAACCATTCAACCGCTTTCTATGGAAGAAATGTCCAAAAATTCAAAAGATGCCGTAAAAAAATGGATTGAAAAATGTACATGATTTAGGGAACCAAAAAAGTATTTTATTACATAACTGTCTTTTAGTCTTGGGTTAATCTATTGGGATACGGTTCTGGTTTTGGAAAAACAATCTTGTTCGGTGAACATTTCGTCGTTCATGGTGTACCCGGCATTGCTTCAGCAATTGATTCAGCAACTGAAGCAGAAGTAAAGAAAACTAAGAATGGAATAGATATTAATGATGAACGAACAGGCGCAAAAGGTTACGCTGAAAAGAAAAAACTTCAACAAATAGAATCTATTGATAGAATGCTAACTGCAATGAACTTAGATTCCGACAGGGTCTCAATGGATATTTGGTTAGGCGGAAATTTACCAGGATTCAGTGGACTTGGCGCTTCTGCAGCAAGCAGTGTCGCGATTGCTAGAGCAATATCAGAAGAGTATAATTTGGATTTAAATGATGAAAGAATAAATGATGTTGCATACCAAGCTGAAAAAGCCTATGCTGGCAACCCATCAGGAATAGACAACACCGCAGCAACCTTCGGCGGTTTAATTTGGTTTAAGAAAAATTTAGGTTCCGGCATAAACGAAGTAGAACAATTAAACATAAAAAATCCTGTTGAAATTGTGATTGCTAATTCAGGAGTAGTTGCCAATACAAAAGCAATGGTTGAAGGTGTAGGAGAAAGAAAAAAACAGAATCCCAAAAAATATGATGAACTTTTCAGTAAAGCAAAAGATTTAGTTTATGACGGAAGAAAAGCCTTAGAAAATTTTGATCTAAAAAAAGTTGGTTTGTTAATGAATGAAAACCATACTTTGTTGCAAATGATTGAAGTTTCATCCAAAGAACTAGATTACTTAGTTGAGGTAGCTCGAAAGAATGGATCATTTGGTGCAAAAATGACTGGAGGCGGAGGAGGAGGTTGCATACTTGCCTTAACTCCAGGAAATGACCTCCAGGAAAAGGTTGCCTCTGCCATTAAAAAAGAAGGTTTTGAAGTATTAAAAACTAGAATTGGATTTAAAAAAATATGAGGGATAATTTTGGGGTTTAGAAGTTTCTTAGAAAAACTTGAATCTGAAGGACAAGTAACAAGAATAAAAAAAGAAGTTTCAACTGATCTGGAACTAGCAGGAATAATTGATGCTCTACATGAAAAACCTTGTTTCTTTGAAAATATTAAAGAATCTAACATTCCCGTTGTAGCGGGACTAGTTTCTACAAAAAAATTAGTTGCTAAAGCCTTGAATATTGAGTTAGAAAATATTTTACCTAAATTATCGGATGCTATAGAACATCCTGTGTTTCCAGATATTATGGATAAAGGAAAATGTCAAGAAGTTGTAGAAAAAAATGTCGACTTAAACAAATTACCTATTATGAAGTACACCGAAAAAGATGGTGGAAAATATATCCCTTCAGCAATTTCGATAGTAAATGATCCTGAATTAGGGAGAAACTCATGCTTTCATAGATTGATGCTTATTGGAAAAAACAAGTTTGTAGCCCGAATAGTAGAAGATAGAGGAACAGACACTGCACTAAAAAAAGCTGGAGGCGAACTTGACATAGCAATATGTATTGGCAACTCCACTGCTGTTCTTCTTTCTGCATCCACATCATTTCCGAAAGGAGTTGACGAACTTGGAATGGCTAACGTACTAGAAAAAACGGAATTAGTAAAATGCAAAACAATAGACGTAGATGTTCCAAGTGACTGCGAAATCGTTCTAGAAGGACGAATAACAAAAGAAAAAGTCCCTGAAGGGCCATTCTTAGATCTGACAGGAATAGTAGACAGAGTTAGACAACAACCAGTAATAGAAATAAAATGTATAACCCATAGAAAAAATCCAATTTACCAGACAATCCTTGCAGGAAGAAACGAACATAAAGTCCTAATGGGCATGCCTAAGGAACCAACAATCTACAACGAAGTAAACAAGACATGCAAATGCAATGACGTTTACATAACCCCAGGAGGCTGCAGTTGGCTCCATGCAGTAATACAAATTACTAAAAAGAATCCAGACGATGGAAAGAAAGCAATAAAAGCAGCTTTTGAAGGCCACAAATCATTGAAACACTGCGTCATCGTAGATAATGACATTGACATCTATGACAGTAATGATGTAGAATGGGCAATCGCAACTAGATTTCAAGCAGACAAAGCAGCTGTAATAATCCCTGATCAACCTGGTTCTTCTCTTGATCCCTCAGGAGATTTGACTGAAGGCAAAAAAGCCAGAACCTGTAAAATGGGATTAGATGCGACAATTCCAACTAAGGGAACTGGTAAGGGATTTAATAAAGAAAGATACCAAAAAATTGATCTAAAAGAATTCCTGGGATCCTAATGTATTTGACAAAAAATGAAGAAAAACTTCTTGAAGGCGAAGAAGGCTATGCAGTAAAAAAATCGATGGAAATACTTGTTGCCCTTGGAAATATTTATGGTGCCGAAAAACTCATTGAAGTTGGCTCTGTCCAAGTTGCAGGTGTTTCTTATCATAACCTCGGAGATGCAGGTTTAGAATTTCTTAATGAACTAGCAAAAGATGGAAAAGTAAAAGTTTTAACCACTCTTAATCCTGCGGGAATGGATCTTGAAGATTGGAGAAAGCTTGGTATTGATGAAGAGTTTGCTAGAAAACAAAACTTGGTAATTGATGCGTTTAGTAAAATGGGTATAATTGTTTCTTGTACATGTACACCATATCTTATCGGCAATTTACCAAGATATGGAGAACATATCGCATGGTCTGAATCGTCTGCTGTAACTTTTGCAAATTCTGTTATTGGAGCCAAAACAAATAGAGAAGGTGGTCCTTCTGCCCTGGCAGCTGCCTTTGTTGGAAAAACTCCCTATTATGGTCTTCATTTAGATAAAAATAGGATACCTGATATTCATGTTAAAGTAGACGCAAATATATCTAAATTTTCAGATTGGGGTGCCCTTGGTTATTGCATAGGAAAAGGGTGCCAAAATAAAATTCCTTATATTACAGGTATAAAAGAAGCTAGTGTTGATGAATTAAAATCATTTTGTGCTTCGGTAGTAACTTTCGGTTCGAAACCTCTGTTTTATATTTCTGGTATCACTCCAGCTTCGGAGAAAGTTGAACCCCCAAAAGAGAAGTTTTCAATTTATGATAATGATATAAAGAAGGCATATGACGCAATAAATGATGAAACAGAAATAATTGATTTTGTTTGTATTGGATGTCCTCACGCATCAATTAAAGAAATTGCACAAATAGCTGAATTGCTAGAAGATAAGAAAATAAATTCAACAACTGAATTTTGGATCGCAACTTCAAGAACAGCAAAACAATTAGCTGACAAAAGAGGTTTCACTAAAACAATTGAAAATGCAGGCGGTAAATTTGCCTGTGATACTTGCATGGCAGTTGCTCCTTTGAAGGGAAGATTTCATGCAATTGCTACAACATCAGCAAAAGGATGCTATTATTCAAGGCATAATCAAATGTTAACCAAAATGGGGAGTCTAGAAGAATGTATAGCTGCGGGAGTGAGTGGAAAATGGAAATGAAAGGACGAATAATCTTCAAAGGCTCCGTTGAAGCAAAGGCATTGACGACCAATCAACCAATTTCATTCTATGGTGGAGTAGACCCGGAAACAAGCGAAATTATAGAAAAAGGACATGAATTACAAGGAAAAAGAATTAAAGGAAAAATCTTGGTTTTCCCCACAGGTAAAGGATCAACAGTTGGTTCTTATACCCTTTATAGACTTAAGAAGGGAAAATTAGCACCTGCTGGAATAATAAACAGTGATTGTGAAACTGTGGTAGCTGTAGGAGCAATAATCTCTGAGATACCCTGCATCGACCAAATCAATATTTCAAAAATAAAAACTGGAGATAATGTTAGAATAGAAAATGACACCGTCACAATAATGTGATTTAATATAATTTTAGTTTGATTAATATTTCAGAAAATATTGGTGTAATAAATGAGCAAAAAGCCAACTATCCTCAAGTTAGGCGGGTCGGTCATAACCGATAAGGAAAAACCTTTAACTCCTAATCTGAAGGCAATTGGGAGGTTGGCTGATGAAATTTTTCGAGCCAAGACTTCTCCACTTATTTTAGTTCATGGGGGTGGTTCTTTTGGACATCCTGTTGCAGAACAATACGGAATAGCGAACGGCTATGTTGACTCCTCACAAATTCTTGGTTTTGCTGCCACTCATTTAGCTATGACTTTACTAAACAGTTGGATCATGGAATCTTTGATAAGTCGAAATATTCCAGCTGTAGAAGTGAATCCCTCTTCTTGCTTGCTTACAAATAATGGACGTATCAAAATAATGGAACTAAAGCCTCTTACTAGAATGCTAAAAATGGGTATAATACCAGTTCTCTATGGTGATGCTGTCCCTGACCAAAAAAAGGGATTCAGTATCCTATCTGGAGATCAAATTGTATCCTGGTTAGCGATAAAATTAGGCGCAAAACGGATCATAATGGGTTCAGACGTAAATGGCCTATACACTGATGATCCAAAAACAGATCCTTCAGCACAGTTGATAGAACAAATTACTCTGGAAGAATTGAAAAGCTTAAAACACAATATTGAAGGATCTAAAACAACTGATGTAACAGGGGGTATGTTTGGAAAAATGAATGAAGTAACATTAGCTATTAACCATGAAATTGAAACAATTATCGTAAATGCTAATGTTTCTGAAACCATCTATAAAGCACTTACAGGAGAAGAAGTTTTAGGAACTGTCATCAAAAAAGGGTGAAAAAATTGAATAATATTAAGGAAAGAAAAGCTGATCATATAGAAATTTGCCTTAAAGAAACAGTTCAAGCTTCAAAAGTAACAACTGGTTTTGAAGATGTTTCACTCGTACATAGAGCTTTACCCGAGCTTGACTGCAAAAAAATTGACATGTCAACAAATATTTTTGGTCATAATTTTTCTGCCCCTTTTTTTGTAGGTGCTATGACTGGTGGAACAGATAAAGCTACAAAAATAAATATCGCATTAGCTGAAGCAGTTGAAGAACTCAATATCGGGATGGGTGTTGGAAGTCAACGAATAGCAATTGATAACCCAAAGGTTGAACATTCATTTAGTGTAGTACGAGAAAAGGCTCCAACAGCTTTTATTTTAGCAAACATTGGAGGCCCCCAATTAGTAAGTAAATATGGACTAAAAGAAGCCAAAAAAGCCATCAAAATGGTAAAAGCCAACGCCCTAGCCATTCATTTAAATCCATTACAAGAAGCAATCCAACCAGAAGGTGAGACAAACTACTCAAACCTTCTTCAATCTATTAGAAAACTCACCAATGAGTTAGATGTTCCAATTATCGTAAAAGAAACAGGATCAGGTATTTCATCAGAAGATGCAACTTTACTTGAAGAAGCAGGTGTAGCAGGAATTGACATCGCAGGAGCAGGAGGAACAAGCTGGGCAGCAGTGGAATACTACAGATCTAAAACCCGACCTGATAACTATGGCCAAAGACTTGGATTAACCTTTTGGGACTGGGGAATCCCAACAGCAATAAGCCTTGTAGAAACGATCTCCTCCGTTAATCTGCCCGTAATAACATCCGGAGGTATAAGAAACGGAATCGAAATAACAAAAGCAATAGCTTTAGGAGCAAAATTAGTTAGCGCAACATATCCCTTTCTTTATCCTGCTACTAAATCTTCGGAAGATGTTAAAAAGGCGTTACAATATTTGATTGAAGAAGTGAGAAATACAATGTTCCTTGTTGGCGCAGACTCGATCGAGCAGTTAAAAAATATCTCAGTTGTGATTACCGGAAAAACTGCAGAATGGTTAAAGACTCGAGGATTTCAACCAGAAATTTATGCGAGGCGAAAACCTTGAATTCTTTAAAATCTCAGATAGCAGAGTCTGCAGAAAAAGTCAACAAATTTATTGAAAAAGCTGTAGATATCAAAAATGAACCAAACGAACTGTATTTTGCAGCTCGTCATATAATCGATGCCGGAGGAAAACGACTCAGACCATTTCTTGTTCTAAAAAGCTGCGAATTAGTAGGAGGAAATAAAGACGATGCACTTGCAACTGCATCTGCTTTGGAGTTGTTACATACCTTCACTCTTTTGCATGATGACATAATGGATCAAGATGAAAAGAGAAGAGGAGTATCTTCTGTTCATAAAAAATGGGGAATTCCGCTTGCTATAATAGCAGGTGATCTTCTTTTTGCTAAAGTCTATGAGATAATAACTGAAAATACTGACACTAAGCGTGTAGCTCCAAAGAAAATACTGAAAGTATTACAAGAAATTAGCGAAGCTACTATTATTTTATGTGAAGGACAAGCCCTTGACATGATGTTTGAAAATAAAAAAATAATTTCTGAAGCTGAATATTTTAAGATGATTGAAGGAAAAACAGCTGCACTTTTTGAGGC
>JARRMB010000029.1:0-17635 GCA_037386325.1 Candidatus Bathyarchaeota archaeon | reverse complement strand
TGGCAAATCTGTCATAAATGCATCTAAAATTTTAGTTTTGTATCCCGCTTTATCTAATACTGCAGCAATATAGAGTAAACCTAAAGGAATATTTGCTGCTGGAATGTCTGAACCAGGGAAAAATGTCTGTGGCGGATTTATTAGAAGTATTTTCATTGTTTATACCTCTAAATGAATAGTCCCGTAAAATATGTTTGCATTTAATTTTTATTGCTTCAAGTTATTTTCATTTTTTTGGTTTCAGATCAAGTAAAGTTCTACAAAATGTGTTTAAATGTTATTTTTATTTGACAAGTCTTATAAAACGGAAAAGTTAAATATCATCTCATTTCCCCTACTTCATCCGGATGGTTAATATCCATGGTCACTACCGTGAGAAATAGACCCCTTTTATACATGATGACTTGGCGATGTACAAGGGCTTGTAACTATAATTGTTTATACTGCAGTTTTGCTTCGAATCCTAATGCCGTTAATGCAATAGATACTAAGGGTGGAATGAAAATTGTTGATGAACTGCATGAGATGGGTGCCAAGTGGTTTGGATTAAGTGGTGGAGAGCCTCTTTTACGAAAAGATATTTTCGAAATAATTGCTCACGCTAAAGACCTTGGGATGAATGTAAGTCTAATAACAAATGGTTATTATGTTGATGGAGATATTCTTGATAACTTAGTTAAAAACGAGGTTATGACTGCAGTAAGTCTTGATGGAAAAGAAGAAACTAACGATCTTACTCGTGGGAAAGGTTCGTATGCTACTGCTATTAAGGCCATGGAAAAACTGTCTAGGAATGGAATTTTTGATTGCATTGTAACTACTCTTAATAAAAGAAATTGCTCCGAAGTTGAACACATTGCGGAACTCGGGCATATGTATAATGCTAATCGTGTTGTTTTTCATAATTACATTCCAGTTGGTAGAGCTCAGGAACATCTTGAATTAGCTCCTACTCCGCAGCAATATGAAGTAGTTTGGAATAAAATCTATGATTTAATGCAGGAGTATAAAGGTAAACTTCCCATCAATGTCTATTGTCCATTCTTTGCACGCATTGCAAAAGAGCGTGATATGCCAGATTTTGATTATTGGTTTAACAATGAGTTTCTTGGTCAATGTTTCATAGGAAGTAGATACATGGGGCTTCTAGAAAACGGAGACATCAGACCATGTGGCTTCAATGAAGGTTACAGAATGGGAAATATCCAAAACAAATCAATGACTGAAATCTGGGATGAGATGCAACAATCTGCCCTACACAAGAAACTCAGAGATAGACGTAACTTGAAAGGTAAATGTGGTGTGTGTGAGTATCGAGAAATCTGTGGCGGTTGTAGAACAAGAGCAGAAATCTACACCGGCGACCTATTTGCTTCTGATCCAGCATGCGCTTACGTACCTAAGCTCCTTCGCAAAGACTAAAAAATTTATTTGTTTTCTGCGAATTCCCAAGCTATATTCGCTTTCCATAGATCTCCTAGTTCAGTTAATCTGATTTCCTTGTCGTCTATTTCGATTAAACCTTTAGCTTTGAGCCGTTTTAGTTGGTCGGGGTATACCTCTTCTGGAAGTTTCCCGAATTTTTCTTTGAATTCCAGTTTATCTACTGGAAGGCGAATGTAGAGTCTGGTCATTACCTTTCTCATCATATCTTTTTCTGTTGATTCTGAAAGTTTTGCAATTGGAAATCTTCCTTTATTGACTGTTGCGATGTATTCTTTTGCGTTTTCGATGTTTGAGTAAGAGAATCTTTGGAGATAACCCATGAAACATCCTGCTCCTGTTGTTAAAATACCTGCCCATGGCCAGCCGTTTATACAGTTTTCATTTTCATGCCATACATCTCTAGAGTAGCGGTCATGACCAATTGGCTTGTAGCCTGCTTCTTTAAAGAGATCATAGGCTGTGGTGTACATTTGTTTCTCAAGTTCTTTATCTCCTTGAGGAGGAGCTTGTCCGGTTTGCATTTGTTTGTACAATACTGTTTCGGGGTAAACTTGGAGGCAATATGCATCAACTTCTGCATCTAATTCTATAGCTTTCTTGACAGTATTTGTCCAGCTTTCTAGGGTTTGTCCAGGAATGTTGTACATTATGTCTATGCAAACACAGAGTCCCAATTTTCTGGCTGTTCTGATTTCTTCTGATACATGCTCAGCGCTATCGGGTAGATTTAGCATCTTCCTTAATTTGTTGTCGAATGTTTGGGCTCCCATGTCTACTTGATAAACTCCGTACTCTGCAGCTGCGACAAGTTTGTCTCTGTCAAAGCTTCTAGAAGAGCCAGTTATTTTGATGAAGTAATCGTCTACTGTATTGAAGTTATCTTCACAGAACTTTATTAGCCCAAACATCTGTTCTTTGCTCATGAGGCTTGGGGTCCCTCCACCCAAAACTATCTCATCAAACTCACTTGTTTGAACATACTTTGTTTTGGCATACATCATCAACTCTTTCTTTAAAGCCTCAAGGTAGGGCTCCATCAGAGAAAGGGAAAATGGATTGTTTGGGTAATAACAAAATGTGCACCTGGAGTCACAGAATGATATCCAAGGTTGGAGTTCCATTACCTTATTGGATGTATTTTCAGTCGATAGAAACTCCATGAATGCATTATATGTTTCAGGTGCAATATTTGCGTAATCTCGGTAAGTGTAAGGAGGCCAGCTTTCTCTTTCGCTGTATGTGTTGTCTTTTTCTGTTTCCAGACCAGACTTTTTCATGATGTTTTCCCCAGATTTCCAGCATATGAAATATATATCGCTAATATAAAGTTGCGTTTTTCAAAAATTATAGGTAATTCATATCACTTTTTGCGTATCTTGGATCTTACGAAAAAATAACTAACCCATTAACTTAATTATATGCACTACCGGATTGTTTACGCCTTAGAAGACGACCCACCGGAATCTCCACGTGAAATCACCAATTTTCTGAATCTATCCACGATGAACGACAAAAACAGCGCAATATAAGCTGTAACCCTGACTGGTAATGGCATATCCAGAAAAATCGACAAAGTGAAAGGTAAAAATGTTCTATCTTCGGCTAGAAAATCGTAAAAATGTTTTGTTACCCTTTTTCCCTCTTTGTATGCTTGCGTTCGTTCATTTGGTTTAATAATTATGGAAGTATCCGCCATGAATGCAACATCAAAGGTTTTATCTTTGAATGGCAGATTCAGGATTGATGCTAAGATGACTTCTTTTCCAGTTCTTTTTGCCCGCTTAAGCATCTCTTTACTGAAGTCGATACCTATATCTGCATAAAACAGGAATCTACCGTTGCCGCAACCTAAATCCAATGATTTTCCTTTTTGTTTTTTTAGAAATCTACGAAGTTTGTTATCGTTTAAGTTGAAATAGAAACCGAAAATGAATGGCAAAGTTTGGAAGTAGATTGGTGAAAAATTGCTCCAGTAGTTTGGTTTGTCGTAGTCGGAGAGCCATCGGTATTCGGGTTTCATGAAAGAACTATCTTCCTTGATGGTGATTTGTAGAAGTGATTTGGTTGTTCGTTGTAATAAATCATGTTTATTTGTGGCTGTACTCTTCAGCGTGTTTAACGTATTTTTCAGCAATTTTTTTGTTAAAAGCAAAATAAATCTGTCCAAGAATCGCCAACGTGTTATGTTCCATCATTCCCTCATGTTGACCGTCTACTCCCTTTCCAATCTTCATCCTGTACGCAAATTTCATGTCCTCTGGAATATCTACAACTCTAGAAAAACGGAAATCATTGCCATGAATAACAAACCCTCTACTGCTTAGCAGATTATCCTTCATTGCCTCCATTACTGTGGAATCCAGCGCCTGCATGTGCCAATCCATCTCAGCTTTTCCAGAAAAAACTCCAACCATACTAAATGTTTTTCCATCAAAATTCCTTATTGACTCGGTTAAGTAAAGTGAGCCTCCATGCTCACTATATATAGGCATTCCATCATATGATGCCTCTTTGATGCTTTTCATCATTGTTTTATTTTTTGTTAGCTGCTCAGCAAGCATGTCTGGGAAGCCACCAGCGAGATATAATCCATCAAGGTTTGCTGGCAATTTTTTGTCGTGAAGTGGACTGAAGATTACTATCTCTGCTCCATAGGCTTCTAAAAGGTCGATGTTGTCTTGCTTTTTAAAGCTGAAAGCCTCATCAAATGCAATACCTATTCTAACGGTTTTTTGCTTCTGATTAGACGGATAAACTAGGTTTTCTATATCAGGTAGTTCTTCCGCGTTTTTAGCTAATGCAAGTACTTTTTCAAGGTCAACATTTTCAGAAACGTGCTCAACCAACTTAGAAACCTTTGTTTTCAGCGATTCTCTTTCTGGTATTGGCACGAGTCCTCCTCGTCTAGGCGGTAATACAATCTCCTGATTATATGGAACAACGCCAACAACAGACACTTTTGCCAGTGATTCAACCGCATTTTTCATCCACTCCGCCTTCTGTCGACTACGAATATTATTTAAAACAAGAGCTTCTACTCTCACCTGCTTATTTAATAGCTTAAAAGTGTTCAATATGGCGTGGACTACTTCGGCTCTATGCATCCATAGACTACCAACATCCAAAACAAGAATTGTTGGCGCCTTCAAGATTCTGGCTATCTGTGCTGTGCCCTCGTAATCTTCAACTCCATCTATCTGCCGTGGGATTCCCTGAAAGATTCCTCCTGCACCTTCAATAATCGCTAAGTCAATGTTTTTGGTTGATCTTTCAAAGCTTTCAAGCACAGTTCTGGGAGATGTGAGCCATGCGTCTAGGTGCCGTGGCGCAGTTTTGGTTACTTCAGTATGGTATGTGCTGTCAATGTGATCCGGACCAGATTTAAAGGATTGAACTTTCAACCCTTTTCGTGTGAAGGCTCCCATTAGGCCTGTGGCAATCGTAGTTTTTCCTCCTTCGCCGTATAGGCCTGCAATAATGATTCGGGGTACGTTCATCGCCTTTTCCTACACGTTTGTTTTCAGTGTTTATTGTCTAAAATCCTTTAAACATTTTATCACAACTGATTCATGTTTCCACATTAGCTTTATTAATAGCGCTCTTTGTCTATTAATCGCAAATATTTGAGGACGAATTATAAAGGATGCAAGTAACTCTTGTGAACCCACCTTATCCTGAAGGCTCTCATCGGCATCCGCCATTTATTCCTTTGGGAATTGGTTACTTGGCAGCGGTACTGGAGAAAAATGGATACACTGTTAATGTTATAGATTGTCAGGCTCTTAAACTATCTTTAATTGAAGTTAAAAATGAGCTTCTTAAACGCAAACCTGACATTGTTGGTCTAACCTCTACAACTCTAACTTACAAATCTGCTCTTAAAATAATTGAAGTTGCCAAAAAAGCCTTACCAAACTGTATAACAGTAATAGGTGGACCTCATGTAACTTTTTGGGATGAAGAAGCATTTCAAGAATGTCCATACTTAGATGTTGTTGTGAGAAGAGAGGGAGAATATACTCTTTTAGAGTTAGTTCAACGTTTAGAAAAAGGCAAGAGTTTTACTGATGTGATTGGGACAACTTGTAGAAATGATGGAAAGATATTAAAAAATCCTAATAGGCCATATATCGAAAACATTGATGAGCTTCCATTTCCAGCTGTACACCTTTTTCCAGTTGAGCATTTCAACAAATATGGAAACATAATTTTTCCTGTTATGACAAGCCGTGGTTGTGTCTATTGGTGTGACTTCTGCACTGCTGTAAGAATGTTTGGGCGTAAATATCGGATGCGCAGTCCAAAGAAAGTCGTAGATGAACTTGAGATGCTCTATAAAAAGTATGGTGAAAAACAATACACCTTCTATGATGATGCCTTCACTGTAGATCAAGCCCGTACTAACGAAATATGTGAAGAAATTTTAAAGCGAAAATTAAACATACGGTGGGATTGTGAAACTCGGGTTGACATGGTTTCAAAAGAATTACTGCTTAAAATGAAAAAAGCAGGGTGCATCGCTGTATGGTATGGTGTCGAGGCAGGCTCACAGAAAGTGAGAGACGCGATGGGAAAAGGAATTAACAAGCAGCAGACTCTAAACGCTTTTAAATGGACACAAGAAGCTGGGATGATTGCGGTTGCAAGCATTATTCTAGGTTTTCCAGGAGAAACCAAAGAAACTGCTTGGGAAAGTGTAAAGCTACTGAAAGAAATAAACCCTGATGAAATTGGGATTTATATTGCTACACCTTATCCAGGGACTCCAATGTATGATTATGTCAAAAAGATGGGATGGTTGAAGATTTATGATTTTGATAGGTATGATACAGCTACTCCTATTTTTGAATCACCAACCATGAGCATGAAGGAACTTAAGGAGATCCATGATAAGGCTCATCAGAGCTTCTACATTCGTCCATTATACATAATGAAGTCTTTTAGAAAAGGAGGCGTGTACGGTTATTCGACAACTCGTACTGCCTTGGCTTGGCTTAGAAGGTTAATAGCATCTAAACTTGGTTTCAAATAAATTTGAAAATCACGTTTCTTCGTTAATGTTGGTATGTTTTGTTGAAGAAAAGACGGCTTGGTAGAACAGGTCTTTATGTCTCTAGTATTGGTTTTGGCGGAACATGGATTTCAGAACTGAGTACTGATAAGGCAGAAAAGGTTGTTAGACGATCTTTCGATTTAGGTATTAATTACTTTGATACAGCAAAACTGGATGGGGATAGTGAAGAAAAGATTGGATCTGCACTAAAAGATGTCAGGGATGATTGTGTATTTGCTACGAAAACCGCTTCAAGAACAAAAAGTGAATCGCTTGCAGATTTTAAAAGCAGTTTACGACGGTTGAAAACTGATAGATTAGATTTGATACAGCTTCATGGAATAGATGACAAAAAAACTCTTAGGAAGGCTATGGGTCAAAATGGTTCACTGGAGATGTGCAAAAAGGCCCGAAGGGAAGGTTTGGTTGATTTTATTGGCATTACAAGCCATAAACCACTTGTGCTAATTGAAGCCATTGAAACAAACGAGTTTGACACAGTTCTAGTACCGCTTAATGTGGTAACAAGGCAAGCTTTAGAGGAGTTAATTCCACGTGCAAAAGAGTTGGATGTCGGTGTTGCTATAATGAAGCCATTATCTGCCAAGACTTCACGACTCATCACCTGTTTGTATGAGCCGTCACTTTCGTTGCTATCTAATAATCCAGACCTCAAAGGTTTACTTGGATCTAATTCAGATTCAATGGTCACTAGTGCCCTTAGGTATGTTTTAGCACAAGAAGTTTCTGTTGTTGTTACGGGATTCAAATCCGTTAAAGAGGTTGAAATAGCTGCTAAAGTGGGAGCTAGATATGAAGGATTAACAGTTCAGGAAAAAAACAGCTTCATGGTAAATTTAGGACGGGACTATTGTCGTGATTGTGGATTATGTCTGCCTTGTTCTCAGAATCTTGATATTGCTGCTATACTAAGGTTTCATACACTTTACACGGTTTATGGTTTGAAAGATTGGGCAAAGCGACTCTATGATGGTCTTGAAATTAACGTTACTAATTGCAATAAATGTGATGAATGTGAATCAAAATGCCCGTACCATCTACCTATTACAAATCTATTACAGAAGACCAAAGATGATTTTGCAGCGTTAGTTTCATAAGTTGTGGCAGCATTGAATTATTTTGTGCAAGGTTGGATGACAGCTTCAATTTTAAGGGCATATTTGAGTCAAGCTAAAGGATTTGGGCACTTATTATGGCATCCTCTGCAATTAAGACATCTAATCATTCGTGAGGTCAGGTTCAAGAATAGACTTAAAAACAAAAAAAGTTGGATAGCTTGGCAAAAATATAATAGTGCACGTGCAGAAGCGGCATTTCGCTCAAAAGAAGCGCTTATGCGCCCATTTAATGTTGCAAGGTTGAAAACTATTTCTAATATTTTCACTACTTTGGGAAATGGTTTGGTTGTTCTCGATGTTGGTGGTGGAGATGGGATTCTTGGTGAGCACTTGTGGAAAAAAGGGAATATTGTTTCGTCCGTAGATTTACCGTCAGTTGCTGGGCGGGTCCATAAGTGTAAAGGTTTATTGGCAGCTGCTGGTGATGCAGAGTTGTTACCATTTGTTTCAGATAGTTTTGATGTTGTTTTAGCTTCGGAGATAGTGGAGCATCTTTGGCATCCGAACAGCTTCTTTGATGAAGCTTATAGAGTGCTTAAAGACGATGGAAAACTGATAATCTCGACACCTGAAGGAAAAGAGGGTTTACGTTACGATTCTCATAAAAGCTTTTTCACTATAGACCATTTATCGCATTTACTTGATACAAAATTTGTTATTATCGATTATAAACGGTTAACAGCCGTTCGCACACAAACTCCCACTATAATTGTATTATTCAAGAAATTGAAAACTCCAAAAAATTGAGGTTAAATGTTTTTAAAAGATCTTCCTAATTCTCCAGATTAGGTGGTTTATGGCGGTTCTTGCCATTACTCTGCTATAGAAATTTTTCTTGAATATGTGGCGGAGAACGTATTTTGGGGAATAAAAACTATCATAGAATTTGCTTCTTATTCTTGTTACGTCTTCAATTGACAGGTTAGGGTTATCAAAGACAGGTGCAGTTGTATCGTACCGTTTCCAATCATTTGAAATGTTCCATCCTAAATCTTCAATGACTTTACGTAGTTCTGTGCCTGGATATGGAGTTGCAACACAAATGTATGCGTCATCTGGTTCCGTTTCTCTAAGTAAATCTATTGTTTGATTTAACATATCAGGAGTCTCTCCCGGATATCCGACCATTACTGATACAGCAACGAATAATCCAGTTTCTTTTGCTAATTTAATGGCTGCTTTATTCTGTTCAACTGTGGTTCCTTTATTTACAGCGTTAAGAATTTGTTGGCATCCTGATTCTACTCCGAAAATGCTCTACTTTTGTTAAGTGTGAATGTGTCATCGTAAAAACTGAATGCATCCGCTCCATGTTCATCTCTTAACCACTCAAGTTCGTCAACTACATTTTTTGGGCTTCTAGCTCTGAATGCTTTGCCAAAGATTCTAGAAGTTGTACAAAAAGAACATTGGGATGGGCATCCTCTACTTGTTATAATAGGAAGAATTCGTCTCCCAAAAAGGCGGTATTTTTCAAGAGGAAAATGATGATAGGCTGGGCGAGGTAATTCATCAAGGTTTTGTATATATTTTCTGTTAGGTGTTCGTATTATTTCCTTTTCTTTTCGAAATGTTTTGTGTTATTTCTAGAAGTGTTTTTTCGCCTTCCCCTCTAACTATGATATCAACGTTTTTCTCTTCTTCAAGAACTTGTTTATCCATAAATGTAGTGTGTGGGCCACCAAGAATTACAATTGCGTCGGGAGAGGCTTCTTTTGCGATATTTGCAGATTGAAGAGCAGATTGGATTGTTGGTGTCATAGATGTAATTCCAATTAAATTGGGTTGAATGGAAGCCAATTTATTTTTCAATTGTTGAAGATCTATTTCTGAGGCTGGACAATCTATTACAGTGACTTCATGATCGTTTTCTTCAAGAATAGCTGCTAGATAAGCTAAACCTATTGATAAGTAAAGCTGATGTCTATAAACTCCTTTTAGAGGTGGAGGGTTGACCAATGCTGTTTTAACTCTATGGTTATCTGTCAATTTTGACACCGAATTGCAACCGCCAGAATTGTCAATCAGTTAAAAACCTACTTAGCTATATCTTTATTGTTTCGATTTAAAATTGGAAAATGTAAAGATTAGTTAGAAAAAGTATTGGAAGTAAAATAATTATACCCAAAATTAATGCTACATTTCTGATTTTTAAAGCAGTTAATATTTTATCCGAATCTAGCTCTTCAATTGGATCGCCAACAGCATATTGACCTGGTTTTTCTAATTTTACACGTAGAGCTCCAGCCATCGAAGCCATTTGCCATCCATGATTTATGCTAGGAATTTTAGCTTGATCTCTTCGGGCAATTGTCCATGCTTTTTTATAATCTTCTCCTAGAACAGCTGCTGCCATTATTATTAGAATAGTTGTTAATCGAGCAGGAATATAGTTAACTATTGTATCAAAAACTGCTGAAAACCATCCGATATGAAGGTGTTCTGGATCTTTAAATCCCACCATACCATCAAGAGTATTGATCGCTCGAAATGCTACTGCTCCGGGAACACCAAAAAATGCATAATAAAAAATTGGTGATAATCTAAAATCAGTTAAATTTTCAGACATAGACTCAATAACCGATGAAACTATCTGAGAAGCAGTCAAATCTTTGTTATCTCTTCGAGAAAAATGAGCATATTTTCTAGCTTCATTCATGTTTTTTTCTTGAATTGCTTTTGCTGCTGCTTTTCCCCAATTTGTTTCTAATTTCATACAAATAGTAAATTTCAAAATTATAGCAGCAGCGGCAACATAAAACAAGATTCCTAAATAAGAATGGATTATTTTCAAACCGAAAAAGGTAGGTAATGTGAAAGTAATTATCACTATTAACCCTAAAATGATACCATTAATTTTCTCTAATTTGGGATTTGGATTCTTAAAATAAGGTTCTAATGCTTTTGTAAATTTACCCATCCAAACTGTTGGGTGTAGCTTAAATTGGATTCGAGAAGGATAATTAGGGGAAGGATCTCCGAGAATCAGATCTAAAATCAAAGCTAGTATGAGAACGGTTATCGCAATTAATAGACTAATTAGGGATATCATCGATCAAACACTATTATTAACCAGATAGATACCGATAGTCCGAAAATCTTACTTAAATTAATTGCTAGAGATGAATTAAATAAATCCCTAAATATTGCCAAAATTGGTTTTTATTATCTTAAAAAAGACTATTTTTTATAAACGATTTTTCCATCTATAATTGTCATTTCCACTGAAATTTCACCAATTTCGTTTACGGGAACACTTTGAGGGTCGTCTGAAAGAACTGTAAGATCAGCTAATTTTCCCTTTTCGATTGAACCTTTAATATTTTCTTCAAAGGATGCGTACGATGCATTAATTGTATACATTTGCAAAGCTTCATTGACTGTTATTTGTTCTTCAGGAAAAAATTTTCTTGTGACTGCTGCTTGTATACCTGAAATGGGATTAAGAGGTTCCATTGGACAGTCTGAACCACCTATAACTTTAGTTCCTTCAGAAATTAGCGTTTTAATTGGATAAAGCATTCTCGCTCTTTTTTGTCCTAAACGGTTAATCGCATCCCACATTGAAAATTCTGAGATGATACAGTTAGGTTGAACAGAAACGATCACCCCCAATTTCTTAATCCGTTCAATTAAACCTTGATTTAGAACCGATGCATGTTCAATTCGGTATCTCAGATTTTTCTTCGGCTTTATCTTCAAAGCTTTTTCGATAGCTTTTAGAGACATGTTTATTGCTTTATCACCCATTGCATGAATAACCAAACTATAATTGGAAAATTGTGATTTAGTAACTAGTTCATCCAAATTGTTTTGGGAATAAAATAGTTGCCCATAATTTTCAGGATCATCCATATATGGTTCATTTAAAGCTGCTGTGTGTGCAGCTAAAGATCCGTCTACAAAAACTTTTATTGCACTAATTTTTTCTGACGGTTCTTTTAGATTGTTTAATTCTTCCAGAATTTTTGTTGGACCAATAATTAAAACTCTTACAAGTAACTTATTTTCTGAAATAAGTTTTTTTATTATTGAAATTTCGTTTGATGATGTAACTATCCAATGTATGCTTGTTATTCCGGATTCAATTATTTTTTCGCTCGCTAAGTTAGCTGCTTCAATTATTTCTTCTTCAGTGGAAGGTGGAATTTTTGTCCAAACTAAATCTGTTGCGGTTTCTCGTAGAATTCCTGTGGGTTCTCCAGTTTTTGGGTCTTTTTCGATTTTACCCCCTTCTGATGAAATTGTTTTTTTAGTTATTCCCGCTAAATGTAATGCTTTGCTGTTTACAAGACAAACTCGTCCACATTGATGGTAAAGAATAACAGGATTTTCTGATGTTGCTTTATCCAGATCTTTAGAATTTGGCATTCTTTTTTCGCTAAAATTGGTTTGGTTCCATCCTTGTCCAATTATCCACCGTTCTTTAGAAATTTTTTCTGATCGTTCTTTTACTTTTATTTGTAATTCTTTAATTGATTTTACATTTTGTAAATTTATCCATGTTAGGAATTTTCCAAAATATCTGCATACATTAGAGTCACCATAGTTATTTATGAAAAAAATTACTATGTTGTTAAATTTCTATATTATTTTGTTTTTTCAGTTTTGTCACTTTCGGGTTCGTAGAGACATGCTGGGTCAGGTCCAAAATAAGATCCTGTCAGTGCATATGCTCTTGTTCTACAACCTCCACAAAGGTTTCTTAACTCACATATTCCACATTTCCCTTCTAAATTATCTGGATTTTGGAGTCTTTGATAAAAATCTGAGTTTTGCATTTTATCCCAGAGTTCTTTTAGGGTATTTTCTTTTATATTTCCAATTTTCAGGTCTTCAGAATAAAAACATGGTATTACATCCCCGTTTTCTAGAACGCTTAAGTAACCTCCAAAGAGGAAATATATGCATTTTGCTGTATGGGTTTTGTTATACCATTCACAGAATCCATCAGGGTCTCGGTCTCTAAAAACTCGGATATAGTGGGGGCAATGTATGTTGAAATCAAATTCAACTTTGTATTTCTTTTTCGATAGGTCATAAAGATGACTCAGGAAAGTTTCGTACTGTTTAGGTGTTGGCTCTAGATCCAAATGTTGTTTAGCTCTTCCAGTTGGAACCAAATGATTAAACCATACAAATCTAGCTCCATATTCTTCTGCCAAATTAACCACATGATCAGCTTCGTTTAGATTACGGTTTGTAATCGCCATTGATAGTCCATTTAAAATTCCTGCTTTTGAGAGCTTTTTAATTGCAGATAATGCTGCTTTGTATGCCCCTTTACCTCTCAAAGCATCATTTGCTTTTTCTGATCCATCTATGCTTATTGAAGTATAAACATTGTATTTGGCTAAATTGTTTAAAATTTCTCCATCAACATAGTATCCGTTTGTTAATAAACATACTTCGAGTCCTAATTCTTTTGCGTGAGCGATGAGTGTGAATATATCCTTTCGAACAAGGGGTTCCCCTCCTTTCAAGCCGAACCATTGAGATCCAAATTCATAGATTTGGTCAACAAGTCGTAATCCCCATTCTGTATTTAATTCATCAGGAGAGGGTTTTGTATTTGCATCTACATTACAATATAAACAACTATAGTTACAAGCTCCAGTGGCTCTCCAAGATGTAATCATTAGAGGACCTTGAAGTTTCTTTGGGGGACCAGGACATGCCATTTAAGATCAGATCCATTACAGATTGACAAATGTTAGTATAAATTGCAATTTAAAAACGATTTCGTTTTTAACTAAAAGATTCTCTATAAATACTTTTTTGTTATTTTTGAAAATCAATCAAAATTGTCGACATACAAAGGTTATTATTTAGGGATTTTTATGTGTGCTATAATAATTCAGCATCTTATCAAGGAGAAACCTTTACATGATTTTGTTGATGACCACTGACCCTCCAAAAGAATCACCCTGGGGTCTAGGAAGAAGGTTTCCTCCACTTGGATTATCCTATGTTGCTGGTGCACTCGTAAAAGCTGGTTATCAGGTTGAAATGCTTGATAATTACCTTTTAAAAAAGCCAATTGGAGAGGTAAAAGAGATAGTTAAGCGACTTTCTCCCCAAATAGTAGGGATAACTTGCGGTTCTGTAACATTTAGTCGATGCATAGAAACGGCAAAGGCGGTAAAAGCTGTTCTTCCTTCTTGTAAAGTAGTAGTCGGAGGATGGCATCCATCGTATCTTCCAGAAAGTTTGTTACAACACCCTGAAATTGATTATGTGATAATGGGAGAGGGTGAACGAGCAATTGTGGAGCTCACTGAGTGTATAGTTAAAGGTGTAGACGATTCAGGTATTTCTAAGATTTCTGGTTTGGCTTATAGAAAAGAAAAAAATTTCGTAAAGAATGCTCCTGATTTGATAAATAATTTGGATGATGTTCCTTTTCCCGCTCGAAAAAAAATTTGGGGGTCAAAATGTAGAGCTTTTAGTGCTCCTCGTGTAGTAGAAGAACTCAATATCTTGGTTAGTGAGTATGGCACAAAGGGTATCTATTTTGTTGGGGACAATTTCACAATTAATAAAAAGAGAACAATAGAATTATGTAATGCAATTAAAAAGGAAAAATTGGATCTACAATGGGTTTGCGATACTCGAGTTGACTTAATCTCTCGAGATTTAGTTAAAGAAATGAAGACTGCAGGTTGTAGAACTATTTGGTTTGGCGTCGAATCTGGTTCGGCACGTGTTCTAAAGAAAATTAATAAACAGATCACTCTTCAACAAGCTTTGGCTGCTTTTAAGCTCTGCAAAGAAGAAGATGTAAGGACAGCCAGTTCTTTTATGTTGGGTCTACCTGGGGAAACTGTGGAAGACATGAAAGCTACTTACAAATTTGCCCGTAAATTGGATCCTGATTGGGTTAGATTCAACATTTTTGTTGGATATCCAGGTAGCGATTTATATGATGAAATAAAGGAAAAAGGTCTCTACGAACGTGTTGAAGATTATGTTTTGTTAGTTAAAACTCCAGATTTTGATTATGAACTAGTTGAGAAAATTCAGAGAAGTTTTCATAAGAATTTTAATCGTTCATTTAAACGAATAATTCGCACAATACGAAGAGACGGGTTCCTAAATGTTCTTCGTAGGAACATCTAATTTTTAAATAATTAACTGCAAATTATGTCTAGTCGTTTTCTTTAGCATCGATTTTATTCTTTGGTCTACTTACCATGGTCTTTAGAATTGTCAATGCTTTTTTTGGATCTCGAATAGCTTTTATTATTTTATCTCGATTAATCGTTTGATTTACAATATTTGCTCTTATACATAATTCACGTACATCTTCTGGGGAGAAGTCCTCAGTTTCGATAAGAGGTTCTGCACGCGCTAAGGCTTCGTCACTAAAGTCTTCTTTTAATAAACCGTGCCGTTTTGCTTGTTCATATAATTCTGTGCCATATAATGGAGTAGCTATACTAAAGTGAAAATTTGAGGCTCCCAATTTTCTAAGTTTATATGCATATTCTATTGTTTTCTCCATATCTTCTTTTGTTTCTCCTATGAGTCCAAGTATGAAGAAAATTCCCACTTTTATCCCAACTTTTTTTGCTAGAATTACAGCTTTTTCAACATCTTTTAGATCTAGATTCTTTTTAATAATCTGACTTACAACACGTTGAACTCCTGATTCAGGAGCAAACCTTATTCCTTTACATCCAGAAGCTTTCATCTTTCTTAGAAGCTCTTCATCAAGTGTATCAACTCTGACGCCCGTTGGGACATACCATTCAATGTTAAAATCCCGTTCTACAATTAATTCACAAATTCTCATTGCTCTTTTTTTAATAAGGGTCATATTATCATCAAAGAAGTCTATTTGCTTAATTGAATAAGTTTTAACTAATTGATCAATTTCATCAGCAACGTTTTCAGGGCTTCTACCTCGCCATTTTCTTCCCATTACAATGTGGTTAGAACAGAAAATACATTCATGGGGACATCCTCTACTGGTCATCATTATTGCATAGCGTTTGCGTATGATGCCTCGTATCGGATTTTCCTTTACTGCCTCAAAATAAGTTTCCATCGGCAGTAGATGTCTGGCTGGAAACGGTAGAGAATCTAAATCTTCAATCTCAGGTCTTGGAGGCGTAATTATTATCTTTTTATTTTTAGTAAATCCAATACCTTCTATGGAAGATAATTTATCGGTTTTATCCTGGTCTAATGTGTTGACCAACTCAAGAATAGTATATTCAGATTCTCCTCGTATAATGAAATCAACATTTGGATCTGAAAGACATTCATTTGGTCTGGCTGAAGGGTGTAATCCATCCAAAATTATGATAATATCTTTGTTAACCTTTTTTACTATTGAAGCAACTTCAAAAGCCGTTTTGGACCAACCAGAAAATGGAATATTTATTGCTACAACTTCTGGTGACCATTGTTTTATCCTATCGGCCATTTCTCTATTTTTTAAACCAACTCGATAATTCGTATCATCTATCGGAATGAGATTTCTCCAACCTTCGGTTGGTGAATCAATTATACTTACTTTATGTTGACTTTCCAATACAGCTGCTACGTAAGCAATACCAATGGGTTGGTAAACAGTCGGTTTTCCCCAACCTTTTGGGTGAATTCGTGGTGGATTAATTAGACAGACACGCAATTTGTTACCACTTCATATGTAGGAGTTAGATTTACTTACGGTATATTGATGGTATTCGCTTATCCTTTTTAAACCTAAAAACGTTTGGAAAACAAATTTTGTTTTAAATATTATTTTGATAAGCACCTGAGAAGTCTATTGTCATTAAATTATTTTATGTAAAACATATTAAGTAACTAAATTCTTCTATCTTTGAATGTTGAATCTTAGGCGAAAACTATGAAACCTCATATTACCCTCGTAAATCCGCCATATCCTATTAGTCCTCATCAGCATATGCCTTTCCCACAGCTGGGTTTAGGTTATTTAGCGGCTGTTCTTGAAAAAAACAATTACGATGTTGATGTCATAGATTGTCAAGCACTCAATATTCATTATGATGAATTTAAAAAAAGGATAGGCAAACGTCAACCGAACATTGTTGGAATGACCGCGATAACTCTCACCTACAAATCTGCGTTACATTTAGCTGAATTGACAAAAGAAATTCATCCTAAGTGTGTAACAGTTCTTGGTGGTCCACACGCAACATTCTGGGATGTAGAAGCGTTGCAAGAATGCCCAGATTTGGATGTTGTAGTGAGAAGAGAAGGTGAATATACCCTTTTAGAGCTAGTTCAACGGTTAGAATCAGGTAAGAGCTTTCATGATGTACTTGGAACAACTACTAGGAAAAATGGAGAAATAATAAGAAATCCTGACAGACCATACATAGAAAATCTTGATGAGCTTCCATATCCTGCACGTCATCTCTGGCCCCTTGAAATTCTACGAAAAGTTGAAGATGTTTTTTATTTAACCACCAGTCGTGGGTGTACTTTTTGGTGCGATTTCTGTGAAGCAGTAAGAATGTTTGGTAGAAGATATCGAATGAGGAGCCCAAAAAATGTGGTAGATGAAATTGAGTATTTAAATAAAACCTATGGGGGAACTCAGTTTACATTTTGTGATGATGCATTTACTGTTGATAATGCAAGAACAGAAGAATTATGTGATGAAATCATAAAACGAAATTTGAAGATAATCTGGAATTGTGGAACTCGAGTTGATATGGTTACTAAAAAGTTACTTATCAAAATGAAAGAAGCAGGTTGCGCTTCTGTTTGGTTTGGAGTGGAGTCTGGTGCACAAGAAGTTTTAGATGAGATGCACAAAGGAATTTCTACTTCTCAAACACTTAGAACTGTTAAATGGGTAAGAGAACTTGGATTAACTCCAGTTCCTAATGTGCTTCTTGGATTCCCAGGTGAAACAAAAGAAACCGCTTGGAAAACAATAAAATTTGCTGAAAAAGTAAGTCCTGATAATTTGGCTTTTTTTAATGTTGCCACTCCATTACCTGGGACTCCTTTATATGAT
>JARRMB010000028.1:0-23644 GCA_037386325.1 Candidatus Bathyarchaeota archaeon | reverse complement strand
TGGCGGATTTACTGCTGCATTTTCTGTGGCTAGCTTGTTCTTATTTATTGCTGTTATGCCCTTGGTGTTTGCCCCTGAGACCTTGCCTGAAAAGAAGATAGAACTTAGACGACTTAGAAGTTTTGCTGAAGAAGCACAAAAAGCTAAAGAAAAATACGAAACAAAAATAGCAAAATAAAATAAATTAGAATTTTTCGACTTTAATAGCTAAATCTTCTAAAGTCTCCGTAAAGGGGTGTTCAGGCCTTTCTTCGGTGAATATGAAATCTCCTGCTGCTCGAAGTACTTCACAGAAGCAAGGAATTGTTGCTAGTATCGGGAGTGTATGAATACTTTTTATATATTTATTGAACTTCTTTTTCTCCGCTTCAGAAGACAGAAAATCTGCAATAACCTTATTCACCAATATTCCAGTTTTCTTTTCAAATAAATCATAAAGCTCGCTGGTCATTCTTTGGCTTCCATTAATGTCAGAAATATCCAGACTTGTCACAACCAAAACTACATCAGCTGTAACTATAGCATTTATGGAAGAATACTGAAGACCTGGACTTGTATCAAAAATGATATAATCGAATCCTTCATCGTTAATAATTGAGGATCGTAAAGATAATAATCTGCCTAGAGCTTTCATTTCCCATTTTCTGTCTTTGGCAGTCATATCTCGTATTGCTTCAGTAGAGGGATTGGCTAGAGCAACTAATAATTTTCCTCCATTGGCATGATCTTTTGTTGCATCAATTAGAACTTTATCTATTTCACATACACCATTTAGGTAATCGTTTAACCAATAGTCTGTTTTGTAATCTTTGAATAGAGCGTGAAGGCTTGGTGCACGAAAATCTAGATCCATTAGACAGACTTTTTTTCCTTTTCGTGCATAGGTTGCTGCTAAGTTTACTGACAGCGAGGTTTTTCCTGTTCCACCTTTATATGAGTGAACTGCAATAATTTTTCCCATTTAATTTAATCCTCCTTGTTTACGCAGAAGAATGCTTTGCGCCCTTGTCTTTCTTTTTTCATATATCCCATTATTACAAGTTGATTTAGATATCCACTTTCTACTGCTCTGGCTCTTTTAGTTTGTTTTGCAACTTGATCTGCTGTTGCTTTTTCTAATTTACATAAAGTAACAGCTGTTTTTCTTAGATGATCAGGCAAAGATAAAAGGGTCATCACATCTAATGCTTCAGGTAAATTTTCTGGAATTTCTCTTTGACCATGTTTTTGGATTTCAATCATCACATCTATCTTTTCGTTTAACTGTTCAAGGTTTTGACGTATTTTTTCGAGAATTTGTGTTGATTTAACCTCGAGCTTTCGGTATGCGGTCATTACGATTGTTCCTAGATGTGTTTTGCATATCTACAGTATGTGTTGTAAAAATGTCTATTAAATCTTACGATACATTAGTCCATATTATTGATTTGAACATAAAACAAAAAAACGTTACAAAATATTACGAAAAAATTGAAAATAAAAAATAAGAAAAGTGTCCTAATAAAGGGAGGCAGGTAATCTAGCCTGACCATCTTCAATTACAGGCAACATAACCTTCAATTCTCTGAAATATTTCAGAACACTAATTCCTTTTTCAGTAACAGCGAAAACTATTCTTTTCTTACCAACAGTTTTCTCTTCAATAAGCTCTTGTTGAATAAGAAAATCTAAATATTCCTTAAGAACGCTGCAATTTACATTAGCTTTATACATTATGTGCGTAAGCTTAAGTGGACCTCTTTGTGCTAGCACCCTAAGAATATCAATATACATCTCTAGTTTTGATCTACGCATTTTGACGCCTCTTTTGAGTTATTTCATCTAAATTATATATATCATTTATGGATTGGTAATACGCTTTTTTAGCTTTTATTTTTTAAAGATTACTTTTTAACTGAATTTTTTGAAGAATTAAAAGCCGATTCTGAAAAACTGTAACCATGTCATCTGCAAGTATTGATTGCAGCTCAGGAGCAAGAATTGAGATTTCATCATTAAGGGCTTTGAGCATAATTTTTTGTAATTTTTTCCGGTTTTGATTGGAGAATGATTTGTTCATACCATTTGTCTCCGACGATTCATTGGAGTAAGGTCGTTTTTTATGTTTAACTAACTTATGAATTCAAGATACATATTAACAATAATTCATTTAAC
The DNA here is from genome assembly GCA_037386325.1 of Candidatus Bathyarchaeota archaeon. Taxonomy (GTDB): domain Archaea; phylum Thermoproteota; class Bathyarchaeia; order Bathyarchaeales; family Bathyarchaeaceae; genus Bathyarchaeum. The sequence continues at coordinate 21,490 of JARRMB010000028.1, read as the reverse complement.
ATTCCGCAAAATGGATGAAAAACCATTAAAGATTTATAAATAAACTCTTTGATTTTGACGAAAATAATCAAAGTTAATAAGACCTAATGAATTATGGAGAGATAAAAAAAGAAACAGAACTAATTATTGTCCTTTCATAAAACTATAAAAACATAATGATTAACTTACAACAGAGATAAAAATAAATGATCTTTAAGAAAAAAACTAAGGCAGATTCGAATTCAAAAACAGAAATTAGCAAAGAGTTAGCTAATTTTATCTCAATATTTGTTGCTCCTCCAACAGTGGCTATTATTGCAACAGTTTCTTTTTCTTTATGGTCACCTATAGGTTTAGGTTTGCTTTCAGCTCCTTTTAGCATTATACTTTGTTTTCTGTGCTTCGTTTTCTTTCCATTTTTATCAATACTATACTTTTATCGAAAAAAAGTAATCGATATTTATATTTCTAAACGAAATAAAAGAACACCATTTTTCTTAATTGCAATTTTAAGTTATTCATCTGCAGCAATCATCTTCTTAGCAACAAATACCAAAATTATGTTTTTATTAGCGTTGGGTTCCCTTGTTGTTTCATTAATACTTATGGGAATCAACTGGTACTGGAAAGTCAGCATTCATTGTGCAGGTGTTACAGGACCTATATTTGCTCTGGTTTATGTTTTTGGCATAAATGCTCTACCGTTAACACCAATTGTAGGTTTAGTAGGATGGTCAAGAATTAAACTAAAAAATCACACTTTTGCACAAACCCTTGCTGGAACATTGATAGCGTTAGTTGTCGGCATTCCAATATTTGCGATATTATACAATTAGGCTAAACTGAAAAATATTATTCCAATAGTTGAATTTAAAAATAAATTTTAATTTGAAATTTGACAATATTTTTAATTTCAGAGAAAAGAAATAGCCCATAGAATTTAAATATTCTTACTAAGAATTAGCATCATATTGGGGGTTAATTAAAATGTCTTTGGAATCTAACAAAACTTTAGGTGGAGTTGGGGCAATTCTTTTAGCTATTCCGTTTCTCAATTTAGTGGGAATAATACTCGTTTTAATTGCTATGAAGGGAATGGGAGATTACTATAACGAGGATGATATTTTCAAGAATGCACTGTTTGGTTTCATCTTTGGTTTCGTCGGAGTAATTGCTCTAATAGCTGTTATCTTATTGTTTGCATTTGGTTTTGCAGCAATTTCGCCAACTGTTACACCAGTTTTTCCCGTAATTCCATTCACTGGATTTGGTCTGTTCTTAATCGCCTTCGGTATACTTTATGTATTTTCTTTGATTTCTGCAATATTTTATAAGAAATCTTTAGATAATCTTTCAGAAAAATCTGGCGAACAAATGTTTAAAACTGCTGGATTAATTTTACTAATTGGCGCTGCAATACCTTTCATTGGTGAACTTCTAAAGGCAGTAAGTTGGATATTAGCAGCTGTAGGTTTTTTCAATATCAAAATATCAAAACAAGAACTAAAAAACAATGAAGCTCTTCCTAAACCGGAAGATAAAATGTTTTGCAAAAACTGTGGAGCACAACTTCAACCTGGATCAATCTACTGTCAAAAATGCGGTAAAAAGGTAGAATAAAAAAGCAAAATATTTTGTTGTTAAATAATTATTAGAGGTGATTGTTTTTGAAGGAATGGAAATGCGTACAAGTAAGTGACCACAGGAATATTGGTGACGTTATTCAGAAATGGCAAAAAAATGGCTGGATTCTTCATTCTTATGCTTGTGCTGGAATCGGTGCAATGATGGCTGTAAACCATTATTTATTGTTTGAAAAAAGTTAATAACATCTCAAAGAAAAATCTAATTTTACATACATTAAACAAAAAATTATCCAGTAACCCAAAAAATGCCTTGTCCATACTTAGACAATTTTTAATGGTGAAATTTTAAGAGTTTTCAAACAGAGATTTTTAAGCAATCTATGAAAGGATTTAAAGAAGCAATAAAAAGTACTTTTAAAATACACACTAAATACTTTTTAACACTCTTCCCCTTGTTTTAAATTTATTTTACTGAATTATTTTGGAAGCAGTTCCAGCATTTTTCATGTTTTGGTTGATGGTAATTCGTCTTGCAAGTATTACAAAGTCTTAATCCTTTATGATACGCAAAATGACATTTGCTACAAAGCACTATTACATCTTTGAATTCTAAGTATTCTTTTTGGGCTTTTTGTCTCTCATCCGAAAATAGATTTTCAATTTGCCCCCTGTATTTATTATAGAATATATTGTAAAATTTTTTTCTTAATTTGGTGATTTAATTTCGGTAATTTAATAATCTGATTTTAAGGATTTGATTATTTTGATTGCCTTATTAATTAAATTTGTAAAATTTTTATTCGCCTTTTGACCGAAATAAATATTATTTTTTTGAGTTCAATTTTTTGATAAAATCTCTTTGTATGATGAATTGCCAATCTTTCTTTTGATCCGCACCAGATACATTTTTTTCCTTTAATAAACTCTTCACGTCTTTTCTTCCATTCCGACTTTTGCCAAGGTTTCGTAATTAATAGGTCCTCCAACTGATGATATTTTGAAAGATTTTACAAATAAAATATTTTTTTGTAATATCCTTTAGAAATTTAATTTCGGTAATTTAATAATCTGATTTTAAGGATTTGATTATTTTGATTGCATTATTAATTAAATTTGTAAAATTTTTATTCGCCTTTTGACCGAAATAAATATTATTTTTAGTTTCTTTTGGACGAATAATTCTATTTTTCGCTTTTTGAATTTGATTTATTTGAGTAAATTCTTTATCGTTAATTTGATGCATTGCATAAAGGAAGATTGCTATTTCGTTAAGTGACAAATTATCAAACTTTTTTCCAAGTTTGGTTTTTTGATTTTTTAGGAATAAATTAAGTTTTGATAAACCACATTTTTTTAGATATGCACAAGAAATAATTATTGCTGGTTTCCAGTCGATTGCTTGTGCATTTATTGCCATTTCTGAAAGGACTTCTAATTCTTTTTCTTCGCTGTAGTTCACAACTGGATTGCTTGATTTGGATAACATCTTGGATCAGTTAAAGGTTATATTTACTTAATAAAGTAATTTTTGAAAATATCTAGAAATGGTTTTTTTCGAAAAATTACTGAATTTATTTAACCTTGAGGTGAATAAATTGTTTCAATATTTTTGAATTTCTTTATTTTTGCATCATTACTTGAAGTTGGGGTCAATTTTAATAAAAACTCATCACCTTTTTTGCTCCTCAACATAAAATTGACAAAATTTTTAAATTCATGAAAATTTTTTGGTTCCATCTGATCTATTTGTTTCTTTATTTTTTGTTTTTCAAGTAAAAGTTTTGTTGTTTCTTTTCCTTTCACAGAAAGAGTGTATTTTTCTATTCCTTGTTTTCTCTTAGGTTTTAAAATTATTATCCCATCATTAACTAGTTCACTCAGGTATTTGGAAACCGTGGCTTTATCTACATCACATATTTCAACAATTTGAACAAAAGTTGAAGATCTTTTTAATAGTGCCTTTTGGATTTGAAAATATACTTTTTGTTTGTCTAATGTTTCGTTAGACACCTAAAATTACCAAAATATACGCTGTAATAATTGCGTGACGCATCAAAACGGAACAAAATATATTATATTATCTTCTTTTTTTCCTTTGATTAGTTCCAAGTGTCTGAGAACTGCTATTTGGTTTGTTAATTCAGATTCTGTTAGTTTGAATTTTGTGCAGAGTTGCTGAACTGTTCCTTTTTTGTTGTCCATTATGTAAATGTGGATTGCTTTTTGTAATTCAGTTAATAAATCTGTTGAGGCTTTGTCATTATTTTTTATTTTTTTAGCAGTAAATACGGGTAATGGGTTACAGATCTTTACTGGATGAGTTTCTATCATATGACAGTCTTCACACAAGTTTTTATTATGAAAAATGTAAATTTCATTTTCAGAAAGTTCACATCCACAGATAGTGCATGTTGTTGTTTCTTTCATTTTTTATCCTTCATTCTTTTCTTTTTATAATTTTTGCCAACGCTTCTTCAATTATAAAAAGTCCAATCACTATTATTATTGTTGAAAACAAGTCTAATGAATATCCTAGAATGCCTGCTCCTCCAATTGTTAATAACAATACAGCGATGAAAATAGCGAATCTGTTAATTCTAATATTAGATTTTGCTTTGAATAGATTAATGCCTATGAGGATTAGACCCACACCTAAAGCAATGTATGAACCTGTATCTATTTTGTAAGTACTACCGATGAACCATCCAACTCCAATCAAAACGATAAAAAGTCCCCAACCTAAACTATCTAAAGTCGAACTTTCAACCATAAATTGTCATCTCAATAAAAGATATAGTAAGATATTTTCATTTAATCTTAAAATATTTATTATCCAAAAAAGATTATGTTTCAAAATTTTTAGGTAATTAGCAATCTTTCAAGAACATCCAAGATTTAACTCAGAGGTCCTTGGGTAAATTGTTTTTGTTCAGGTTGTTAAAGTTAGATTTAATTTTCTTAAAGTAAATACTAAACATGAATAGGAGTTGAAAATATTAGTGTGGTAGATCAGGAAGAAATCTTATCAGTAGTCCGTGAGACCATGAGCAAATTTTCTTATTTTACCGGATTAACATCAAAAAATGCGTCGCGACGTTATTTATGGACTGATGCTTTTGCAGTTTGTAATTTCTTGGAGCTTTATCATCGAACTGGAGAGAACCAGTATAAGAAATTAGCTTTCCATCTTGTAGATCAAGTTCATCATATTCTAGGTCAGCATCGTGAAGATGATCCAAGAACGGGGTGGATCAGTGGACTAAGTGCGTTGGAAGGTGAAAAACATCCCACTGAAGGTGGTTTAAGAATTGGAAAAGAGTTGAATGAACGGGAAATTGGGGAACCTTTGGATATGCGATTGGAATGGGATCGAGATGGACAATATTATCATTATCTAACTAAGTGGATGCGAGCACTCAATAGAATGAGTCAGGTGACGGGAAATCTAACCTATAATCGGTGGGCGATAGAATTAGCAAAGACAGCTCACAATGCATTTACTTATGTGTCATCTTTTGGAGAAAAAAGCATGTATTGGAAGATGAGTATAGATCTCTCTCGTCCTCTTGTATCTTCTATGGGTCAACACGATCCTTTAGATGGTTTCATAATATACAATCAACTGCAAGCTACAGCGCTAAAAGCTCAGGAGCTGTTGGATCTCAAGAAAGAGATTGCGGATATGTTTAGAATTTGTGAAGGGAAAGATTGGACTACTGATGATCCTCTTGGTATCGGTAGTCTACTCTGTAATGCCTATGAAGTAGCTCAACTAATTTTTAATGGATATTGGAAACAAAATACTCTTATTATTGATTTATTAAGGTCTTCCAAATTAGGTTTAGAAGTTTATCTAGAAAGGAAACCGATGCAGCTTCCTTCTGATTGTAGGCTTGGGTTTCGGGAGTTGGGTTTGTCACTTGGATTACATGTTATTGAAAGATTGCAAGAAATGATAACTAAGAAACCTGATTTATTTGATAATAAAAAGGATCTGTTTTCGTTAATTGATAATTTACTAAATTATGTTCCACTTATCCAAGAAATTGAGGAGTTCTGGATTAATCCCGCAATTAGGCAAACCAATAGCTGGATAGAAAACCTTGATATTAATATGGTGATGCTAGCAACCACTCTAATCCCAGATGGATATCTTAGCTTCTAAATTTTATAAGTAGAGATAATCGCGATTATAAAGCTCAGTATTAATTTTAAACTGAAAAAATAGGGTTAACTGAGGCTTCAACAAATTTTAAACTATTAGGAATAAGAAAGTAATTTCAAAGTGCTTTCCTATCTACTATCTTTGTTGATTCTTAATTCTTATGTTGTGCCTTTTCAGCCCCATTTTTTCAATTAATTTTGTTCCCAAAAAAAGAGGGAGGGAAATTGTTTTGGTTTATTTCTTTTTAAATAAGCTAATTAAAGCAATTACTATTGCAATGGCAACTGCTACTAGAATGACAATGTTCATTGTTGCTATGTCAGGTATTTGTGCTACTTCTGTCATTTCAGGGGTTTCTGGATATTCGGGCATTGCGTTTACTACAGCTTGAGCAACCTCTTGAGGTGTCGCGTCTGCTGGAAGATTAGCTACAACACTATTTGCAACTTCTTGTGCAGTTGGACCTTGATATCCTGGATATGTTGGATAAGCTTCAGGTGCAGGATCAACAATTAGATACGTTACGGCCTGTGAACCATAATATGCTCCTGAACCAACGAAACTAGCTATTATTGTATAGGTGCCTTTCAATTGTGGAATAAATGAGTATTGATAGTTTCCATATGAGTCACTGTTTGTTGTACCTATCCATGCAAAGTTTCCTGCTGGATCTACTACCTGTATTCTTACTTCTACACCCATTGCATTTGCTGGACGTTCAAATTGTTTGTAAACATATAGCATCCACTCGCTCATGTATTCATCAGCTATTGCAGGTACTCCGTATGCGAATCGTGCTTTCATTTCAATGGTGTTTGTTCCAGGTGATACATCTGTTACCCTACCATCTATTAAGGCACTTGAACCCAATGGAATTGCTTCATCGGATGCTGAGACAGAGATTGCGCTTGGACCTTTTCCAACTGCATAAATCATTTGATCATATGAATCATATGTGGCAATTATGCTGTCACCAATGATTGATTCACCACCCCAATCGGTCACACGGAATAGCCCATCGGCTCTCCAGATTTCTTCTCCCGTAGTTGCGTTGAGACATATGTATGGTGCACCTCGTGATTTTGGATCAACAGGTGAGTGTTCACTATGACCAAGATAGATTTTACCATCAGTGATAAACAATGGATATACTGGCCAATTATTACCCCATAGCACTTCATTATAAGGATCACCAGATTCATAGTTCCATAGAAGATCACCTGTTTGGATATCGTAAGCATTTAATTGGCCGGCCATTTTTGCATTTACATATAAATTGCCATAGGCAACTGCACTTCCGATTCCAAATATTCCTAGATAGTTCAGTGAGTCGGTGGGACCCCAAATCTCTGCACCAGTTTCTGTGCTGAAACCCCAAACTTGTCTAGTTTCTTTTGCTCTTAATGTGAAAACTCCGTCTTCAACACTTCCGGTACCCCAGCTTATTGTCAAGTCTCCTAATGGTGGTTGCCAGGATGTTTGCCATAATAATGTTCCTTCGTGTCCAGGTGCTATACTCAGACACCACATTTGAATTGGAGCATCTCCCATGTCTATCCAACCTGCAGCTGTTGTACCGATAATTCGATCATCAAGAGTTGCACTAATTGTTCCTGGAAGACCTGTAGGAATTGTAATATTCCATTCTTGACCAGCTTGACCTGCGTCTTGAATAATGCGCCCTTCTGCTCGCCAACTTCCTGCACCAAATTCTGATGCAAATCCTGTTACTGCTCTGCTTGAGTTCCAAAGAGCCATCCAGCCATTGTTGATATCAGTTTGATAGATCAATATTTCGCCGTTTGGACCGCGTAGAGTGTAGCTTGCACCGAATCTTACACTTCCTGCTGGGACATCATACATACTATAGACCCAATCTCCATCCATTGGATCAAATGCATGCCAATCGCTTCCATCAAGACACCAAATATATCCATATGCACCATGATAGTTTTGACTACTGAAGTAGAAGATTTGGCCAAAAGATACCTGGAGCGTATCTCCTTCAGGGTTTAGAAGCTCTTTATTCCATATTTCTTCTCCTGTGTGTAAATCTGCTGCAACAACTCTTTCGGTTGGAAATCCAGATTTGTATTGGTTGTAAACTAGTACCCCGGCTACAATAATTGAATTTGAGAAGAATCCTTCATATGCATCTCCGTCTTCGAAGGCATGATTACCTAGTTCTCCTCCTGCAAGTCCTCCCATCCGTAATGGTGTTTCCCATAATATGTGTGCTGTTTCTGGTGCATCTTCGTTATATGGAACGTAACCACTTGCTCTTCCTGTTGGGCGTTCAAACCAGCTGCCTGATATTGTATTCCATTGCCAGTTTTGTGCATCTATTGGGCGTGTCCAATATTCATTGGGTAATGGAGATCCTTGATAGTATTCTATAGGTTGATCTTGAACAACAACTTCTATGATTTCGCTGTCACTGGCTTGGTAAGATATTGTGCCATATATGTTTTGAGAAAACGCTGGAGGAGAAGCCCATGTATATAATTGTTCAGGGAAATGAGTTTGGAATGTGTATGTTCCAACCATTGTGGGTATGTATGTGGTACCTGTACCTCCAGTTGAATCAGTCCTGAAAGGTCCGAGGGTCTCTGTTGAACCGTCAGGTTTTGTTACTGTAATTGTTAGGTTTTCCCAACCATGAGATGTTACAGAAAGATAGTCGGAGATTCCCACGTGTAATAGAACTGGTTGATTAGGGCCAACTGTGTCAGGTATAGCTCCAATGTAGGCGTAGGTTGTTTTTTCTCTGATTTCTTGTGCAGAGGTAGATTGTAGAACAACTGAACTGAACGTTAGTGTAAATATCAGAATTGAAATTACTGTAATTATTTTTATTTTTGTTTTTTTCATTTTTTCATTCCTTTTTAATTTTAGTTTATAGAAGACTTCTTTATAGAAGAAAAAGTATTTTAAATGAACGATTACAAAAAAATCAAATTAATTCATTCGTATTCAAATGCAATCAATTGTAATTATTTGTATTTTTTTCAATTTAAATCCAGATTATCAGAAGTATGTGACTGCAAGTATGCACTCGCGCACAAGTAATATTACCGTATAACCATCGGTATTATAATTGACGTTGGGACGATTCTCTGTAACAGCCAAACCCGCCATTTTTGCCTTTTTTCCCAAATCCTCAATTTTACTTTAGACAATTTTTATTAGGCATAAATCAGATAATAAAATAAGCACCATTTTATCATCTGATTTTTAAGAATTTAACATCACAATCGTTTATATCTAAATTCCTAAGGAATAATCTATTAGTAACTAATTGTTCTTTGTTATTCACATGAAAATGTTTTATCAATTTTATTTTTTATTTTGTTAATGTTTTTTTGATAAACATCAAGTGCAATTTCCATTTCTTCCGTGTTAGGATTTCGATTAAAAATTGTTCTAAATAGAGTTAGGAAGTTGGATTGAACTGTTCCCATCACATAACCAAAAGCTGCATCTCGAAGATCTCCTCTAATTGCTTCAGAAGGAATTAGTAGTTTAAAGGCATCGTAAAACAATCTCAAATCTTCTTCTCTAAGTTGGTCATTTAGTATTTTGTCCATAAGACCTCTTACAATCAACTCGATACTACTCATTAAATCCCTCTAATTAATTTCATGTTTAATTTTTTTGAAAGATAAGTTGTTTACCCGTTTTTACCAATTATTAATTAATATATTAAGGGTTTAAACATTATTTATCCAACTTATATTGAAAATAAGTTATTAAAACTTAATAGAATACAAAAAAATTCACTTATCAGTTTGAGAGAGATTTGAATCCAGAATTTTCAGTTTTATGGTCTGGAGCTAAATAATTGTATTTTAGATTAATTTTTTCAATTTTTTCGTTAAAAGTCATTGAAAGAATTTTTTTCATCCTGCAATATGTTTCAGGATCAATACTTTTTTCCGCTAACATTTGATTTAGTCTTTGTGTTTCGTCACCGAAAATATCTTCAACCTTCAAATTATCTTTAACATATAAGAAAGATTTTCTATCCAGTTTTCCCTGCAAAAATGATAATCTAAGTTGTTTCATTTCCTTCTCGTATTTTGTTTCTGTATTTTTTCTATACCGAAGCAGAATCATAGAAATCAATAGTGTTACTGAGACAATTAGAACAGGTATAGCATAAATTAAGTCTATTGATTTCATAAAATATTATTTATAAAAATTAGAATAAAAGACGTATTTCAAAAAAACCTATATTCCCAAAACATCAACATACCAGAAAAATTATTCCTTTTCGATAACTTTATTCTTAATAAAAGCCATAAATCAACTTCAGCTAAGTTGAAAAACATTTAACGAAATACAATCAAATTCTTCAACCTAATTTCTATCTACTTTAGTCATATCATCAATTTTTTCATGAGCCAGTTTTAATCTATTTGCAAAATCAACGTATTCTTTATAATTCATAATTTCACCCATTTCCAACTTTTAATAGTAAAAACTATTATATAATATATTGCGATATACGTTATACTATCACAATTATTCAGACAATTGGACTGGTCTATTAAATTAGATTTTTTACCCGCACCTAAAATTATTTTTCAAAATGGGAACCATCACAAAAGGGTTTATTCTCAGATTTACCACAATTACATAAAGTAACACGGTTTCGTTTCTCATATTTTATCCCATCTGCAGATTCTATATCTATTTTTCCACGAATCCAAAGAGGACCAGGTGAACCGTCTTGGTATTCGGTTATAACAATGCTAGGATCATAATCTGGTTCTATCATTTTGTTATGCTTATCCCAAATAACAAGTCTTCCGGATGGGCAGTTGGTTGCTTCTTCGATGGCAATCTCCTTGAAACCTGGTCTATCGCTGTGAACTGTAAGATTCCATGTACCAGCATCACGGACACAGAAACCTGCACCGACACAAAGCTCTTTTTTGTCAGTAAGCTTGAGCTTTGGACCAATGTATTCTTTTACTTTTTCAAGGTATGGTTCATTATTGGCTGTTTCAGTGCCATTAAAACATTGTAGTCTATGAGTACCATCACAATATGGTTTGTTTAGGGATTTTCCACAACGACAAAGCATATAACTTTCTTTTTGAGGATATTGTTCAACCTCTTTCCATGTACAGGAATCACCATAACTATCAGTTTCAATGATCATTCTTGATAGAGGAATACCGCCTGTAACCAAATATGGACCATCTTTAGTTATCTTTATCTTAGCATTCTTAACCATGAATACAAGTATTCCAATCACATGAATATTAACAATGCTATCTTTTGGGTTAAATTTTAAGTTTATATAATAAACAATTATAAAACACAAATGCATTCGAAAGTTTAAGACAATAATGTAATTTGGTAAAATATTTTATTGGTGAGAGAAGAAATGTCTAGCAATAAGGAAGAAAAACAAGGAAGAATAGTTCAAACAAATGTGATTCTCGCGCTAATGGTTTGGTTAAAGCATATATTAGCAGTACATTTTGTTGAAACCAATATAGAAAATTATCTTGATGAACAATAATTGAATTGATAATTAAGTAAAAGTGAAATATTATGAACGAGGATTTTGAAGAAGCGATTAATGAGAAAGAGGCATTGGTTCTTTTTTATGCTCCATGGTGTGGTTTTTCTAGACGTTTTTTGCCAACCTTTGAAGAATATTCATTGACTTGCTCCAAGAAATGTACGATTGTAAATAAAGAAAAATCTCCAGATCTATGTGATGAATATTCAATTAGATATTATCCAACTGTAATTTGGTTTAAAAATGGAAAAATCTGGAAACGATTAGATTCTAAACCCGGAATTGGTCTAAATAAAGAACAATTAGTAACATTCACGTTTGAAGAATAGAGAGATTTTAAAAAGTTATACACACTATAAAGTCATAGACATCAGACAATCTGTGAGTTATTCATATAAAATTGGTGTTACATAATCGCTTCCACAACTGGACAGTTAAACATTAAATTATATCCGCATGTCAAGCATGCAGTGAAACCGTATCTGTAGCAAGTTTAAACGAAGTATCAGCTCTGACTTTCCAACAAACATCGCATTCAATCATAATATTACATTCAATCGTTTCATAAAATTAGATTATTTCAAAAATAATATTTTACAGGTTTCTTTGATGGGTCAAGAAAATAGTTGAGAGATAACAAAAAATAAAAATAATAATTCAATAAAATATAATAATCATTTTCTGTCTTAAACTTTGGAACATAATCGGCTCTTTTAATAATTGGAAATGACATAAAAAGCAATGAATATCAAATGTCCAGACCATTATATAGAAACAATTCCTCTGATGATGAAATTTTACCACAAAAAGAGTTCAGGTGCACCAGATGCAATCAAGACATTAATGAACCAATCGAAGAAATGGATAGATATGGACATTTATTAAAAAAAGAACGCCCATACACATTCTATAAAGGAAAACTAGTATGTCTTCGCTGCTTTTTTGAACTCGAAAAAACCGATCCAATCAGTAATAACGGAAAAACTGTAAAACCAAATCCAGAATTATTTTAAGGTTTTACATTTATGAAAAAGATTTTTTCATTAATTTGCATACCGTTTTATTACTTATCAAAGTCAAAATGTAAAAAAAGAGGAAATATGGTTGCTATTCCCGCTTTGTCAGTATACATTTCAAATTTTGGAGCCATATAGAATCACCAAATTAAGATTTGTTTTGTTAAAGATAAGACTTTTTCCAAATTTACTGCTAGAACATAAATATTTTGAATAAATTCAAGTTGATCATTATATTTCAATTGTCAATATTATTTTATTGCTCTATCTGACTAATTCCGAAGAGTTACCCAATGACTACATCTTCTTAGCAAGTCTTAAAAACAAATGATTTCAAAATAGCTGAAAGGGTAAGTTTGGGGTTGCAGCAGCTAGAGTTACAGAATCTCAGTGCAGGATATGGCACTGAAGAGATAATTCACAAAATTAATCTAAAGCTTACTGAACCATCAATTTACGTTGTGTTGGGACCGAATGGCGCTGGAAAAACCACTCTCTTTAGGGCAATTTGCGGTATTTTGAAACCTTTTTCTGGTCAAGTCAGGCTAGATGAATTTGATTTGTTTAATTCAAAAAAAGCTAGACAGAAAGTAGCTTACCTTTCTCACTTAAATGCTCTTCCAGAAGAAATGACAGTTTACAATGCCTTAAAGTATTATGCTGATATTGAAGGTGGAGATGTTGAGCATGTCATTGATATTTTAAATCTTGAAGATCTTCGAAATAAAAAATTCTCTTCTCTGTCACAAGGACAAAAAAAGAGGGTTTCTGTAGGTAAGATCTTTCTTAAAGAAAGAGATCTTTATCTTCTTGATGAGCCTACGTCAAATGTAGATCCAAAAATCTCCAAAGAAATAAGACAACTACTTACTGCATTGAGTAAGGACACGTTTGTCCTTTACTCTTCTCATAATCTCTATGAAGCTAAGGAAATTGGTACGTATTTAATAGTAATAAAAAATGGGAATCTTACTTATTTTGACAAAATTGAAAATGTAAAAACAAGGCAATATCGTGTAGGTTTCAAGACTCTAAATGATATATCAAATATACTTCCAGATTCCAAGTTTCAGAACGGATATTTTGTAGTTACTGTTCAAAACCCAGAAGAGGTATCTAGGATCGTTAAAAAAATTGTGATGGAGGGAGCTAAAATAATAGAGCTTCGCGAATTGGATAATCCATTACAAGACTTCTTTGAGGAGGAATAAATTTGAACTTTTGGCAAATTACTATGAAGAGAAGCACAAGATTAAGTAAAAGTTACGTCATCATTGGGACATTTTTAACTTTATATGGAGTAGTTATCTCAAATCTTATGTCAATAATTCCTTCAATAATTACATCAGAATTAAATACACCTGCACCAATTGATTTGACAAATAGTTTTCCACTTTTGTCGATAGCTTTGCTGTCTTTTTCAGCCGTTCTCTTTGCGTTACCTGTAATAATGCTCTTTGTGTATGACAAGAACAACGGAGTTTTAGAGTATCTTCTTTCAACCGGTTTTGATCAATTAGATATCTTCAAAGGTTATGTAAAAGCCTCATTGGTCCTAGCGACATACATTTTGGTCTTTGCAATCATATTAAATACAGTAGTAGGCGTTTTTCTTGGAACCAGTCTGATCCTGCTGATAAGTATAGCTGTTCTCACATTTACTATTGGTATCTCCGAAGTATTTCTTGTGAGTGTGTGCATGATGGCTTTCAGTTCTCTTCAAAGAACACCTATGGGGGCCAATCAACCATTAGGTGTCATCGTAGGTGTTATTCCAATGTTTCCCGCTTTGATACTGCCCTTAGTGTTTCCCACATATGCCATATTGATTGACTTAACGATGGCTGCTATAACTTTGCTTGCATCAATAATACTTTTACTGTCTACCAGTCGCCTAATCCTCAGAGAAAAACTTCTACCTTAATTTTTTTCGTTGTTCCATTCATTTCAAAATCCAAAAAAACCAAATCGATTGAGTATTAAAAATGAAAGTAGTTGTACCAGTGAAAAAATCTATCATCACAACTACTTCTTTGAAATTTCCCAATAATCGCTTAGTGTTGTGTTGAATATTTTGTTCTTTAATTTGGTTCTAGTCTGTAGCCGATCTTATTTTATTGTTTTCTAAGATATATAGTTGAAAAATTTTGGATAGTAAATCAGTGTCCAAAATGGATATCCTGAGATTTTCTTTGATACTGATTTTGTTGTTAATGTTATTCCAATTCTGTGTATTTCAAGAAAGATATAGAAAACTATAAGAAAACAAATATAAGCCGATACAAATTATTCCAACTTTTCTATCAACTTTTCCTCCTAAATATATTAGAAGTGTCACTACTAGGATTGTTACAATTGTATAAATCCAGGTGCTAATAACAGGTCCACCGTATAATTGTGTAGGAAATAGTAAAGGACCAATCCCAATTGAAATAGAAGCATCTAAAAGACTACTACCCATAATGTCACCAATTGCTAATTCTTGCTGTCCTTTTCTTAATGCAGTTAAGGTTACAGTTAATTCTGGTAGACTGGTTCCAATTGATGCGATAAAAAAACTGGCAATAAATTCAGAGATGTTTAATATGCTTGTTATTTCAAGGATAGATTCAATAACAAGATAGGTTCCAACTGCAACTCCAATGAATCCAAGAATGACAATCATTACATTATAACCACTGTGTTTTCGTTCAGGTAAAAGAGGACAAGTAAAATCTTTTTTTGCAATATTTCTAATTATCAAAACAAATAGAACCCAACTGCTTACTAAGAAAAGTCCATCTTCTCTTGAAATATAGCTGTCCAATATTAGCAAAAATGATAGAATCGAAGTTAACAAAATTGATGAGCCGATTATTAAGACTTCTTTTTTATTAATTTCAAATTTTTTTAATGAAATTGCAATAATTCCTAAAATCAAAGTTAACTGAGAAAAAGCGGACCCGATGGATGTTCCAACATTTATATTTCCAAGGTCCAAAGATGAGGCAATTACTGAATTTACTATCTCAGGAAAATCTGTTCCAATAGAAACAAGAACTAAACCAATAACGATAGGAGGAACACTCCAATGGCATGCAAGTTTAATAGAATGATCAACAGTTTTGTTACTTGAAAATATTAGAATGATCATACCTAGAATTAAAATTCCTAGAGGTAAGATCAAATCAAACATTATAGTAAACTCCGAAGTTCTGATTCGAAAATTGTATAACTAAATGATAAAACTTTTCTAATTATTCAATCGAATTTTGAAGGATAACTAGTAAAAGGTAATTAAGAAAAAATAAATAGCAAGCATGATGATATTTTATCATGTTGAAAACTTTTGATTAAAAAAATTTTAATTGCTATTGATGGTTCACAATCAGCAAACCACGCTTTAAATTTTGGTCTTGACTTAGCAAAAAAGTATTCAGCAGAGGTAATGATAACAACAGTGCTTGATTCGCCAGAACCTTCATTGGTGGCAAAGGGAATGTTTTATGCTCCAAATAGCACGGAGGAGTACCTAGATCAACTTAAAAAGTTTCATAAGAAAATACTTTTAGATGCTCGTAAAAAATCCAAAAAAATTAATCCAAAAATAAAACTTTCAACAAAACTACTTCAAGGAAGACCTGCTGATAAAATTGTAGAAACAGCTAAAGACGAAGCCTTTGACCTTATTGTAATTGGAAGTCGGGGATTAGGTGGAATCAAAGAATTTGTTTTAGGAAGTGTAAGTGACAGAGTCGCTGATCATGCATCATGCCCCGTTCTTATTGTAAAATAATGATTAAATTAAGTGAGAATGGCATAAAGCTTAGCCCAAGCCTAAAACCATTAAGCGAATATCTAAAGAAAAATAAGTTTACTAGGAAATTCAATTATAATGGATTGAAATTTTAAAGAGGTATCCAATATATTCTTCATGTGAATTTTTTTCTGGCGGGTATTGTCTAATGACCCAGTGTTTTCTCCGATTTTTGTCCCTTATTTTATTAGTTGTTTTGCTTCTTGGCTGTGGAATCTGGTTGTTGGTTGGTGTATTGGTTTTCCGTTGTCGTTTAGGGTTATGTTGAATCTGTTTTCTAAGATCATTCGTACTCGTTCTATTATTCATCCAGAAAGTAAAGTAATTCTTCTACATCAAAACCTCGAAGCCTACCAACATGAATAATAAATCTTATTGAATTCCTAAATAATCAAAAATCCAAAAACTATTTTGCTAGAAGCCATTTTACATTGTTAAATCCATATTTTTTCATTAGTGGCTCAATTATATTTGATACACAGTCATCATCTGTTTCTAATGCTACAATTTCTGGTCCTATTCGATAAATTATGGCAGAAGTTTCATTCATGCTCTTTGATTGAATAATCCAACAACTGTCTTCGTTTTCATCTTTAACAATTTGGGATTTATTTTCACTGTTTAATTCGCCAAAATTAGCTTTGCAAACATAGTCTGCAACAATTTTTGGATCATCATTTGTATTACAGTAAATCAAAGCCAAAATCATCTCTCCAATAAAAACTAAAAAATAGGTGAAAAAATTTCCCAATTTTATATTCTATTTAGTTCTTCTTTTATTTGCAGATATTGTTCTTTTGTTATTTCGCCTTTCGCATATCGTTCTTTTAGAATCTCTAAAGCTCTACTTCCGGAGTGTTGGATTTGCTGATATTGTGAAGGTTGTGAGCACCTGCTTCTGTGAGAAGACCCGACTACAGCAAAGTAGATAATTATGCCTATTATAATTAGACCTATTGGCCATAGCCACATAAACCCCATTCCAAACCACATTGAATTTATTCACCTCCAGAAAATGATAGAGAAGTAGGGAAGATTTGAAGTGTTTTACCAGCCCCAGCATCCTCTTCCGTAGCTGCGAGGAGAATAACTGTATCTGTAGGCATTACCGAAATTTTCTTCAATGAACTCTGTCATTTCGTCGAACCACTCTTGAGTTTGGACCTCATCTACATGATCTTGGATGTATGCTCTCATGTTATTGAACCACTCTTCATCTTGAATTTCTTGTGGAACAGAATCTAAATGCTCGTCCATATGTTCAATCATCTCATCCCACCAATCCCCATCGGTTGCTTCGTTTACATAGTTCCAGCGATCTTCCATATGCTCAACCATTTCGTTCCACCATTCCTCGTCGGAAATGGGAGTTGAATACCGAGTCTGATCTCTATAATATGGAGAATCAGCAAAACTGTGGGCAAGAACAACACCAACAGTTGCTACAGCCAATATGGCAATCGTTGTTGCTAATATGATTATTTTCAAATTTTTCATTTATTTATCACCAACTATAACACTGTTATTGGACCCTTAAGTAAGTTCGGTGAAACAAAAATGAAACAAATTTGAAACAGTTTTGAAACAATTTTTAAGCCATTTTTTAAGCTTATTTTCCGCAAAAAGACTCTAAACCCTCTTTAACCAGCAATGGAACAAGAACCAAAATATTCCTTCTTAGATCAGAAACTGAACAAAACAACACCACCAAAATGAAAACTAATGTATCTTTATCGGTAAAAGAATATTTAATTCAACAGATAAGCTGTCTGTAAACCTAATTCTTAATTAAAAATTTAGTTTCTTAATTATTTCTTCGATTTTGTGCGCGTATGCAGAGTTATTTTTTAGATAGAGTGACCCGCTCTGACAAAACAGCACTTAAACGTTTAATATAATATCCTTATAAGTGAGAAAGCACATAATAACTTATAGGAATAAACAATTAGGAGGATTATTAATTTGAAAAATATTGTAGAAACTGCTATCGATGCTGGTTCATTCAATACTCTCGTTACTGCGGTTAAAGCTGCAGATCTTGTAAAAACTCTAAGTAGTCCAGGGCCATTCACTGTTTTTGCTCCAACCGACGAAGCTTTCGCTAAACTTCCCGCGGGAACAATTGATGCACTATTAAAAGACAAAGCAAAACTTACATCAATTCTCACATACCATGTAGTATCAGGAAAAGTTATGGCAGATGATGTCAAAACACTAAATGCAGCGGTTACTGTCCAAGGACAGGAATTAAGTATCGATGCAAAAAGATGGCATCTTCACAGAAACGTGAAAGTCAATGGAGCTAATGTAACAAAAACTGACATTGAATGCTCAAACGGTGTCATTCACGTAATCGATAAGGTTCTCATGCCAAAATAACCTTATACTTTGGATCATAAACAGAGGTGAAAATTTAAAATGAAACCTGGACACGAAAACCATTTATGCAAAATGGTCGTTGGAGATCAAGCCGACATTGAAACACTTAAACCATTAGTTAGAGATGCGAAATATATCTGTGCTACATGTGGAAGAGCAGCTGCGAAAGCAGAAAATCTCTGTAATCCGATGCCTCTCTAAACTGCATTGAAATAAACTTGCGAATTTAACTCGCGAGGTCCCTTTTTTCTATAAATACATACACGCTTTAAATAGAATAAGAATTCAAAAGTGTTAGAGAGTTACATAAAAAGTAAAATTTTATCCCCACAAATAATTTTGTATGCTATTTACTTTCTCTTTAATTCTTGTTATTTTTTTCTAGAACAATCTTAATGCATACGTTTAAACTAAAAACTAAATACTATAACTTAGTTATATTTTGTTAAATTGTGTCGAAGATCTGCTTTTAGTGCATTGCTCAAATTGTGAAATCTGTTACAAAGAAACAATAATGAAGCTTTCAAACAAAGATATCTGAAGATTAGAGAATAAAGGCTATCGATTGGAAGAATTTGAAAAAATTACCACACATAGTGAACGAATGTCGGATTATTTAACCAAACCAAGAATTATGCGAGTGGATGGAATTCCAAGCAAAAAGAAAAACGCAGGCTTTCCATAAAGGATTATACAGAGGATACAGACGAAAGTTGGGATAGTGATAAATGGACGGTTTCTAAAGAAAGACAACGACAGGAAATCTTGGAATTCATGAAACTTTAATACTCTATTGTCTCTAAACCGTAATGTTTGCTTAGGCATATTTTGATGCTGAGTAGTGTCGACAACACATATTATTTAGTTCAATCTTTAATGTTATTCTTCTCTTCGAATTGAAGCTATCTTCCTGCTAAATAGAACATAAGTTTCTGTTGTGAATGATACTTTAAATCCTTGGTCTGATAAATCGTTTAATCTTTCATTGAACTTTGTCCATGTTTCTTTATCACTAGTTTCGGGCACTTTCTCTATTTGTATAGTTTTAGATTTTATATTCAACTTTTCACCTCCCAATCATTATTTTAATAATTATTTGTTTTCCAGCGATTAAGTGAACATTGCAGCCAACAGTAACGGGTAAACTTGTACATGCAAGATCCGCATTCAACACCGCTATCTATTTGACACACTTATT
Organism: Candidatus Bathyarchaeota archaeon; assembly: GCA_037386325.1. Taxonomy (GTDB): domain Archaea; phylum Thermoproteota; class Bathyarchaeia; order Bathyarchaeales; family Bathyarchaeaceae; genus Bathyarchaeum. The sequence continues at coordinate 1,835 of JARRMB010000028.1, read as the reverse complement.
CTATATTTGCTCATAACATACAAAAGAAAAAACCCAAATGACTTCTCGAAAGGAAATTTATGGTGTAGTTCACGCACATCTCGAAAAAAATGCTCGTATTATTTTGCCTCTTTTGAGTTTGAATCTATTTTTCTTTGGAAATCCATACTTTTATGGCTTCTTCAACAGCCCTAGTTAGGTCCCCTTTTTTACCCCCAAATCGCTCGACTGTCTTGAACCTTAGGTCTTTTTCCAATTCATCAGAAATTGTTACGCTTATTCTACCCATTTCAATTACCAACTACACCAATTTTTATTATTTTGTTTTTTGCAAGCCCAAAAGGCTAAGTGTTTTTCCAATAATCAAATTGCCTTAAGCTGATCGCCTGTTTTGTTTTCATAATCATTTTATTCAACTTACTTTACTTAACCACATATGCTATTATATACTTATTCTCTTATAAGGATATTGGCTTAAACGTTTAATTTCTAAAGGGCAGCATCTAGAAAAAATTGCTAAAAACAGTAAGCACACACTCAAATAAATCAACAATATTAGTGACCCTTAATATTAAACAGGAGCAACTAAACTAAGTCAGACTGTAAAGGATTAGCAGAAAATGTTTGAAGAATTAGGAGTAATAAGCAATTTATTGATTCTTATTATTGCCTTTTTTGCCCTAAACCAAACTAGCAACTTGACGATTAAGCACTCCGTGAGAATTGCTGGAGCTACAGGCTTGGGAAAAGCAACTGTGGGTTTCATTCTTGTAGCTTTTTCAACCTCGTTACCCGAACTGTTTGTTGCCATATTCGCAATAATGGAGCCAGAAAATGTGGGCATATCCATTGGAAATGTTCTAGGCTCAAACATAACAAACATATGTCTAGTGCTTGGAATAATCTTTGTACTTATAGCCTTAAAATACTCAGGCAACGCCAAGTTTATCCCAGCAATGGTGAAAGAGGAAACACGAGGATTACATTTCGCATTACTGGTTGCTTCTGTTATTCCCTTAGCTTTACTTTACATAGGGTCTGCAAGACAAATTATTGGTATTAGTCTACTACTGGTTTTCATTTACAACATTTATCGGCTATCTAAAACAAGAAATTCTATCGTGGGACCAACTCTTGAAGGTGAAAATACCAAACTAAAAAAATACATACTAATGGCCGTTTTAGGTTCAGCAGGGGTTGTTGCAAGTTCCTTTTTTATTGTTGAGACCGCTCCATATCTAGCCACAGCAATGGGAGTTCCCAAAGTTGTTATCGGTGCAACCATAGTTGCTATTGGAACAAGCTTACCTGAATTAGTCACTAGTATTGACTCCATAAAAAAAGACCATGCCGACCTTGCACTAGGCAACATCGTGGGTAGTTGTTTTATGAATGTGACCCTAATTTTAGGCGTAACATTGGTAGCCGCACCTTTCAGTGTTGAAATCGCTATTTTTTCTAAATTAATCATATTCTCATTAATTGCTAATCTTTTCTTGTCATATTTCTTATCAAATGAAAAAATCGGTTGGCAAGAAGGAGCAATTTTTCTCTTTATATACTGTTTGTTTTTGGTCACTAGTGTTAGTGGAGGATAAAATAAACCACATTCAGGTTAACAAAGGCTATATTTGGCAGGTTGACGCATGCGCCCTGAATTCTATTCTTTGGCTGGGCATTATGTTTGCCTGTTTAAATTTCACTCCTATGGAAATTCTCATTTTTCTTGTTTCCAGATATTATTTTTGATATTAAAAAATTTAAACCAATACAATTATTCGCGCTCGCAGGTATTTTATATCATAGCATATGTGATGTCATAGAGCAAATGCGATCGCATTTATGCACCTTTTTTT
>JARRMB010000027.1:0-9319 GCA_037386325.1 Candidatus Bathyarchaeota archaeon | reverse complement strand
TCTTGAATTGATAAGAGGTGAAATTTTTATGGTTACCCTGTTTTCGGAAAAATTCTCTGCTTCATAGATTACAATTGTTGAATTTTTCGTATATGGCATAAAGATTGTTTTCTTTAAGATCATGCCATCTACAGAATATCTAAACACAGGTAGTGGCGAAATAGAAAATTCTGAAAGAAATTTATAACCATCAGGAAATATTATACCACGAAATTCGTTTGCTCCTAGTAAAAAGTTTTTTGTCCCTATTTGAATTTCTTCATCAAGTTTTGTAAGTAGAACCCAACGATTAACAGGTGGATTAAAGGCTGCAACTAATAGGCCATGATATTTTCTGGTGTTTAAACCTAAAACCGTTGATGATGCATATCCGCCTAATCCATTGGTTATAATCCATTCTTTGGTTAAGGCAGATTTGATATCAGATAGGTTTGATTTCTGAATATTTATTTGGGGTAAGTCCAAACTTGATTTCATCCTTACTGTTTTAATTCAAAAGCTTGGCTAAGTTTTTTCCTGTACTAACATTGAAATGATTAGCTACAGTACAACATTTGGTCCTTAGAAGCAAAGCATGAGGAACAGAGAGGTCAAACCCCGTTATTGTCTCAGCATGACCCATACCTTTTGCTATAACAAAATCGATTGAATTATAAATATTAATGAAATCTTCTGAACAATCCTCAGGAAATAATCCAACAAAATCTGAACCAGTTGTAATTAATTTGTCAGCTACTTTGTCCATCCCAACATATTGGGCATCCGCGATAGTGGCATCATTCAAAATTGGACCACTCTTAACTGCGACTATTACTTTGGTACCAAGCTTTTTTAATTCTTCAACAAGAAGCATATCAAATGCAATTTCTCCAGCATTATCTGTCAAATATAGAACTGTTTCTGCTTTTTTAGCTTCTTCAAAGATTAAATCGATATCATCGATGGCTAAGTCTTTTTCAGCTTCTTGGATTAAATTCTTCAAGTCGTTAAATTCGAAAGGATTTTCTGGAAGATTAAATTCAATTATATTTCCCACAATAGCTGAAAGACAAGCTTTTCTAAATTTAGATGAAGATGAAAGTTCTTGTGAAATTAATTTTTTTATAATTGGTAGAATCTCTAGGGCTTTCTGATTGCTCAACTTTTTCTTTTGAAGATAGGGATCAGAATTGCCAGTTATTTTTTTAATTATTTGATCACGTTTGGTTCCCAAATAGGCAGGATTAGATGTTGGTTTAAATTCTGCAGTTAAAAAATTGAGAATTGAAGACAAAGTTTCGAATCGAATTGATTCATCCTCTGTCGCTTCTTGTATTTGTAAATAACCTCGATTAAGAATACATGCAATACATCTGAGTTCCACATTCAATATTCAAACACTCTTAATATCCAAAAATGGATAGTATTTAGAAATTAGATTTCATCTATAGTGCTTTTCAACTTAATTCTGTAATCGCTTCTGAGAATTCCTTTAAAACTATTTGAGGATCCTTTGATTTTACTATGCCACTTGCCACTAAAACTCCCATTGTTCCAAGATTTAATGCAGCAGATACATCTTCTCCTTTGGTTATCCCTGCTCCACAAAGTAGAATTGCTTTTGGGTTAATACTTTTTACTCTTTCAACAGTATCGGTGACTGCTTCAGGTTTAGCTTTTGAAACAGGAATTCCTGTTCCAATCAATTCAGGTGGCTCAAATGAAATGATATCAGGTTTAAGAGCAGCTACCGCTGCACTTACAGGGGAATTATTTGTACAAACTATAGAAATTAAGTCAGATTCACAGGTTTTGGTGATTAATTTTTCGATGTCACAAAGTTTTAACTGTTTTTCAGAATGATTAATTAATGTTCCAGCAGCACCGGCTTCTTTTACTGATTCTAGGAGGACATGACCTGTATGACTTCCTGGAGCTATTGGGTCAATGTGTTGTGAAAAAACAGGAATAGAAACAGAATCAGCCACTGATTTAATATCTGAAAATTGGGGGGCTACTCCAATACTGACTCCAAATTCTATGCTGACTTTTTCTGCAATTTTCGAGAGTTTAACAGCTTTTTTTCCAGTTGCTTCAGAGTATGTTTTGTAATTCACTATGATGATTGGAACCTTTAGGTCTTTCATCATTGTTCTCCGGTTAAATCTATCTTTAAGAGACTTATAGATTTAGCTTCCGAAAAAACGAATATTTCATCTTTGATTTAATCAAACCGGCACAATGAATACGCCAAAAGATCAAAAAAATAAATTATATTATTCCACATAGGGTGGTCTAGCTGTGGTTTTAACTGTAACTAATTCTGTTAAACCCGATCTCCAAACAGTCAATGAAATGTTTTCATTTGGAGATATTTCAACTTCTATATAGGCTGTTAAATCTTCTTTAATATAAGTTGGATTTCCATCGATAGCTAATATTATATCTTCAGCGGTATATCCTTGATTTCCACTTACCGCAGCTTTTAATCCTGCTTCAGCAGCAGGTGAATCTGGAACTACTTCTAGAATTAGAAGTCCAGTCTGATATTGATCAATATTTATGATATTTAAAGAAGTCACAACTTCTGGAGTTAATGCAAGAGGAGAAATCCCAATAAATGGATGCTCATATGTTCCGTTTTGAATAAGAGCAGGAATAACTCGATTTAAAATGTTAACAGGAACTGCAAAGTTGAAACCTACTTCTGTTCCAGCATTAGTTATTCCAACTACATTCCCTGATAGGTCCAATAATGGTCCACCTGAGCTCCCCGGAGCGATAGTTAAATCTAACTGTAGTATTGGGACAATTATTGGTTCAATATCAAGTGTTCTATTGACTTGACTGATGTAACCAACTGATAGGCTTTCTGTAAGTCCTAATGGATTTCCTATAGCAACGACTTGTTGTCCAATACTCGGTTGATCTCCAAAATCTAAAGAAGTGGCCATAGTTGGAACATTTGGTACTGATAGGACTGCAACATCTGAATAAGCATCAGAACCTACAATAGTTGCCTGAGTTCTTGTTTTATCAAAGAATTCGATTTCAATATTAGTCTCATCCTCAACTACATGATAATTAGTCGCTATTAAGTTGGAATTATTAAATAAAAATCCTGAACCTTGACCAATCGACGTTCTAATAACAACAACAGAACGATAGGCTAGTTCATATACTTGTTTAGGTGTGAAGTTGTCCAGCTGATCAATAATTTCTTCAATATTTGATAACTGCGATAAGATATTATCTAGATTTTCAATTGAGTTTTCAATTTCACCCAATTGTTGAGAAGTGCTTTGATTTAGTGCATTTAAATTAGTAGAAAGATTGGTTAAATTTGCTGTGGTTTCCTCAATATTTTCTCTTAATTGAGCTATAGTATTTTCTAACTCAAGGATTTGATCATTTTTTGAATTAATCTGATCTATTGCAATTTCAAGTTCGTCTATTCGTTCTTTTTGACTAGATAATTCATCGATTTGATTTTGTAGAGCATTAAGTTGTTCATTTTGAACATTAATCTGATCTAAAACACTTTGAATCTCATCAAGTTTCTCATTTTGGGTTGTAAATTGATTTTCAACATAAGAAGAATTATCTAGAAATAAATAGATATTAAAAACTGAGAATGCAATAGCAAAAATAGCAATTATTGCTACGACTTTTAAAGTCCAATTAGCCATATAATAATTCAATAATTTAGAAGTTTTAAGAGTTTTGGATATTACTAATCTTATTTGCAATCGAGTAAATCCAACAATAATTTGTTAAGTCAGTTTGATTGAAATATGATTTGATTTAGTTGACTTTTTATGCGATGCAAAAATAATAAGAATTGTTAATTAATATAAATCCGGAAATTCCTTTGAAGATGAATAAGAAAAAATTAAGAAAAATAGTCTTCTAATATATGATTGATTATACGGTTTTTCGGCGGTTAAAAAATGAGAACAGGATTTGGAGGGAAGAGAAATGCAAAAATTATAGGAAAAGTACCGGAATCCAAATCTTCTTTTAATGATAATAGTTGGCTTTTAAATCTACTAGATGATTCTAACATTCCAATTGACTTAAAAGATAATAAAATAATTACAAAAGCTAGAGGAAACGGGCTCTGTGCAATATGTAAGGGAGGTAAGTTTCTTTGTGGAAAAAACAGATGCCCACTTGCTATAAGATTCAACACTTTCACTAAATCTAAATTACTTTTACAGAGTAAGGATTTGGATGGAGCATGTCCTCCGGGAGTGTTTGTGGGTCGAATTGGATATCCATATGTTTATGCAGGACCCCTTGTTCCGCCGATTCACGAAGATACAAGTGAGTATGATAACCCAGAATCATGGTTCGGAAAATCTATCGAGGAGATTGTAAGTTTTCGTTCCTTACTTGTCAGGGGAAAACATAGAGTACATGTAGGAAAGTTCGAAGACTCCGGTAAAATAATGGAAAATACAATTGATTTGGCATTATCAGTGAATCCCGTAGATGTTGAATTATATCTAAAGAAGAAACCTATTGCGTCAATAGTTCTTGATGACCAAGTTCAACCGTTTGGTCCTTCCGCAATGATGAAGCAAATGGAAATATCAAATTCCCGTTGGGACAAAAACATTCAGAAAGCTTATTTTGATAATGATCTGAACGCTTCTGAGGCAGTCACTACTCTTTTTCAAAAAGGAACTACTGTTTCTAAAATCCAACGGGCTTTTAGTGTAGGTGCTTTTGGAATAAAAGAACAGAGGCGTTTAGTTCCAACCCGTTGGAGTATAACAGCAGTAGATGATATCATTTCAAAAAACATTGTCCAAAAAATCAAAACTTATCCTGAAATTAATGAGTACCGAATTTATGAATCTCAATATCTTGATAATATTTTTGAGATATTAATGATGCCTAGAGAATGGAGTTACGAGGCTATGGAAGCATGGTATCCGGGAACTGTTTGGAATTTAAACAATTCAAACATAGTTCTATTTTCGGATTGGGAAGGGTTTAACGGTCGAACGTCCTATGCCAGTATTGGAGGTTGCTATTACGCAGCCCGTTTAGCAGTCGGAGAATTACTTGCAAAAGAACGCAGACAAGCTGCTGTGATTGTTTTAAGAGAAGCCCATCCAGGATACATTATGCCAGTTGGAGTTTGGCAGGTAAGAGAAAATGTAAGAAATGCGATGTGTCAGAAACCATACAAATATGAAACATTAGAAAAAGCATTAATGCATATCAACAGTAAATTCCAAATACCTGTTAAAGATTGGATAGAAAAAAGTAGTCTATTAAAGAAAGCGCTTTTTCAAAAACGACTAACAGATTATATTTAAATTTTATCAATTTAGGTGTGTTTAATATAATTTTTATCTGAATGTATTCTAAATTTGTAAAATTAGGAAATAATTTTTCTTAGAATATTTCTAGAAATTAATACTATCTATATAGCAACTATTGACAACATAGAAATAACAATTTAAATTCTCACTTTGGCAATCTTCTTCAATCAAATGGAAAAGTATTCTATGGCGGTGTATATATACGAAAAATATGAATGAAGTCAAAGTTGTTGCTAAAATCTTAAGAGTAGCAGCAAAGGGGTCAAAAGAAACAGAAATTATGGAAAGATGCAAATTAGATTCTATGTCCATAGAAAATTATTTGTCAGCGTTAGCAGAATTAAATTTTCTTACAGTTGAAGATGATAATGAAATTCATTGCAGAACAACAGATAGAGGTTTAGAATTCCTTAATACCTATCATCGGTTAAGATGGCTTCTATGGGGAAAAGACAATGATTTATTATTAACACGTCTTCTTGATCAAATGAAAATAAAGGAACAATCTCCATTTTATGTAAGTTAAAAGGATTAGGTTCAAACAATCAATATGATACAAAAAAATTGTTTGTTTCAATGTATAAATAATGAAAAAACAAAATATTGGGAGCTCTGTTTAGGGTGATGGAACAGAAAAAAGAGTTCGATGTTGTAGCAGAAATATTACGACTGGCTGCTTTAGGCACTAAAGAGTCTGAAATAATAGCAGAATGCAACCTCGACCGTAACAGTATTGAAAAATATTTACCTGTAATGATGGTTCTAAAACTTGTAAGTGTGAAAAAAGAAACAGAGAATTATTATCAAACAACAAAAAAAGGACTAGAATTTCTACGATTCTATCATGGTTTGCGATGGTTACTTTGGGGTAAGAATGATGACTACGTTCTAATTAAAAGTATGAATCAATTGAAAAAAGAAGAAAAACCTTATTATGTTAGATAAAGTTGCAATAAATAATCAAAAAAAGTTTTCAAGTTTTTGAGAATCTGATTTCTGAAGTAAATCAGCACATTTTTTGGGATCTAGAGCTTTAAATTCTAATTCTAAATTTGTCAATATTGTTTTAACACCTTTTGCTAAACTTGGAGCTACAAGAATTCCTCTGATTTCTCGCTGAGTAACAGTTTTTAAAAAATTAACATATTTCGATAATTGTAATGCCGCATCTCGACCAGCTCCTTTTCTCTTCAATTCAACTACAACAAGTTTACCTTCTATGTCCTGTCCGTAAATGTCCACAAAACCGGGTTCAACCTTTTTTTCATAAGTAATTGGAGTGAAACCATCTTCTAGGAGTGAAGGATCAATAAGGATTGCTTTTTGCATGTCAGCCTCACTTGCATGGAGAAAAAAATCTCCAGTGTCTTTCAATTTGAGGACGCTCACTAGGAAAATATTATCAAAGGATAATTTTACTGATTCTGATGGTTTTTTACGTATAGCTCGAATTTGTAAAATATCTCCAATTACTCGAGTCTGGAACAAACATCCAGCTGGTTGCCAATTTACAGGTTCATACCCAAACGGTCTGTGAACCAAAACTGACCTATCTTCTTTGATCATTAAAATACGTTCACCAAATTCCAGTTTCGAGTTTGCACGTCCCCTGTAGTCTACACTACAGTTACCTACTAAAATCAATACTTTGCGTTCCGATAGAGCAGTTTTTATGAATTTTGCTGATTTTTCGATTGTGGGATTTTCTAAAGTTTTAACAGAGTTTTCTTTGGACATAATATTTGTCGATATTCTTTAGAAGAACTAAGATAAATAAGACTTCTGAGAAGAATGTCAGAATGGAAAGAAAAAATTGAAACAATGGAGCATTATGACAGAGAAGCCGCAATCTATAATGTTCAATATTTAGAAGAACAGAATAACAAAATAGAAGATATCGTAAATAGTATTAGATTCAATCAAGATGATCAAGTTATAGATCTTGGGTGCGGAACTGGTTTTCTATTTGATCAAATTAGCCAAAATATCAAAATTCTTGTAGGGATTGATTTATCTATTAACTCTCTTAAAGAAGCAAAAAAACGATTAAAAAAATCATCAAACATAGCACTGGTTCGCGCAGATGCAGATAATATACCATTCTTGAATCAATTTTTTGATAAAATTATCGCAATTAGTCTTCTTCAAAATATGCCAAATAACCTTAAAACGCTTGAGGAGATGAAAAGAATAGCAAAGTCTGAAACAGTTTTTGCAATTACTGGACTCAAAAAGAAGTTTTCTAAGGCAAGTTTCTTGAATCTTCTAGGAAGTGCTAACCTAAATGTTATCAGGTTAAGTACTGACCAAAAACTTAAGGGATATGTTGCTATATGCAAAAATAAAAATCTCACTGTAGACTTTATTTGATAGCATCTTTGATTATTTTGCAGATGAACAAATGAGCTCCAAAGCCTACAGGGAAATTATTCAATATTTACTGAAGATTCCAAATCCAACAAAACAGGACTTAGACCATATTAAAATGAAAATTTCAAAGAGACATGAGTTAAACAAGGTCCCCTCCAATGCAGAAATTATTGTTCACTTAAGACCCAAAGAAAGAACTAAGCTCCTAAAAATTTTACGAAGAAAAACTGTAAGAACAATTTCAGGTGTGACTGTAATTGCTGTCATGACAAAACCTTCACCATGTCCTCAAGAAGAACCATGTGCTTATTGTCCTGGTGGACCAAATTTTGGTTTTCCTCAAAGTTATACAGGTCAGGAGCCAGCTGCACTTAGAGGTGCACAAAATAATTATAATCCTTATACTCAGGTTAAAAATAGAATTCAACAATTAGAAATTATAGGACATAAAGTTGACAAAGTAGAACTTATCATTATGGGGGGGACGTTTCCAAGTACACCTCTCGAATATCAAAAGCAATTTATTAAGCAGTGCCTTGAGGCAATAGCAGAAAAAAATTCAAAAACTTTTGAAGCAGCAAAGAAAATCGCCGAAACAAGTAGAATTAGAAATGTAGGAATCACTGTAGAGACAAGACCAGACTGGGCAAAAAAAGAGCAAGTAGATAGAATGCTTTCAATGGGTGTAACAAGAGTAGAAATTGGTGTTCAAAATATTTATGATGATATATATGAAAAAGTAAACAGAGGACACAAAATTAGTGAGGTTATAGAAGCAACTCAGATAATGAAGGATTCTGGATTAAAAGTAGTTTATCATCTTATGCCCGGTTTACCTGGATCAAACTTCAAACGTGATCTTGAAGGTTTCAGAACTATATTTAAAAATCCTAATTTTAAGCCTGATATGATAAAATTATATCCTTGTCTCGTAATAAAGGGGACAAAATTATATGATTGGTGGAAACAAGGTGACTATCAACCCTACACAACCGATGAAGCTGCTCGATTAATCGCTGAATTAAAAAAGTTCATTCCTCCTTGGGTTAGAATCATGCGAGTACAACGTGACATTCCTGCTAAATTGATTGAAGCAGGTGTAAAATTAAGCAACCTTAGACAAATTGCTAAGAAGAAGTTAATGGAAAATGGGGAAAAATGTCGATGTATAAGATGCAGAGAAGTAGGTCATAGATGGCTTAGAGACAACAAAAAACCAGACTCTGAACATATTGAAATAAAAACAATTACGGAAGAAGCATCTGGGGGGGTAGAACTTTTTATTTCTAACGAAGATGTGGCTAACGATATCTTACTTGGTTATATTAGACTACGTATACCTTCAAAAAAAGTTACTCGACCAGAGATAGATGTTAACCAGACAGCAATAATTCGTGAACTTAGAGTTTTTGGTCCATTAGTACCTGTAGGAAAACATTTTGAAGGTGCATGGCAGCATAAAGGTTTTGGGGGGATTCTTTTATCTGAAGCTGAAAAGATAGCTCAAAACAAGTATAAACCATGTATTTCCCGCTGGTGGTGCATGGCGCGATGCTGGTGGAGCCCACGGAGACGGAAAGCCGCGGCGGCCTCGACCAGTTCATCGAGGCGTTCCGCCACGTGGTCGAACGTGC
>JARRMB010000026.1:0-9458 GCA_037386325.1 Candidatus Bathyarchaeota archaeon | reverse complement strand
TTATGTTGAGAAAATAGTTTCACGCTAATACCCTTCGTGAAATTAATTTATTCTTTTGTAAACCCATTTTTCATTTTCATTTGTCTTCTTTTTTTGTTATATCTTAAAGCAAAATTATGTGCAGTGTCTCTAATTTGACGCAATAGAAGCATCATTCTACTGTTAATCTCAAAACTTTTCGGGGACTTTTCATAAGGTAAATAAATTTCTTCATTTTCTTTAGCTATCCCAATCAAAGGAATCTTTAATCCAAGAGATTTTAAAGCCAATTTAGCTGAACTTACCTGCCCTACACCACCGTCAACAATTATCAAATCTGGCATAATTGAGTTTTCTTCAAGCAATCGTCTGTATCTTCTAGTGACAACTTCCTGTATAGCCCCAAAATCATTTTGTTCATTAATGCTTTTTATTTTAAATCTTCTGTAATTACTTTTGTCAGGTTTTCCATTAAAATATCTAACCATGCCTGCAACAATGTGCTCTCGACCCAAATTAGAAATATCAAAACACTCTATTGTTTGAGGTAAAACTGGGAGATTAAGAGCAACCTGCAAATCTGATAATGCATTTTCTTCATTTAACGATGCTTCAATATTTTTCTCAGCTAATTCAACTAACTCACGTTTTTGCCCTCTTCGAGGAATCAAAAACCTGACTTTTGCTCCTTTTTTAGAAGAAAAAAATTTTTCTAATGCGATTTTTTCTTCTTCATTACTCCAACATGAAAAATTAAGTAAAATTTCATGCGGTATTTGATTCTCATCATAGAAACTCTTTAAAAATTCTTGTTCAATTTGCGGTTGAATATCTACAGAGAACTCTTTCTTACCCAGAAGAACCCCCTTTCGTATGCTCATCTGAACAACAAACAGTTTCTCTCCAGATCGCCTAAAAACCATTACATCTTGATCAAAACCCCGTTCATTATCTACAATCTGTTTTTGATTAAGAAGTTGAATGGAACTAATCTGTTTTTGAAGATCAAGAGCATACTCAAAATTTAGATTATTTGATGCATCTTTCATTTGACTAGTTAACCGTTTAACCGTTTGCTCATATTCTCCATTGAGAAAAACTCGTGCATTATCAACTTGTTTATAGTATTGTTCCTCACTAACATTTCCAACACAGGGTGCAGTACACAAATCAATATGAAAATTCAAACATGCCCGTTTAGGAAGTTTTTTACAAGTTCGAAGTTTGAAAACCTTTCCAACTAACTTTCTAAGATCTCGACGAGTAAAACCATCTGTATAAGGCCCAAAAGACTCCAATTTTCGAGAAACCTTTCTAGTAGTTAACAACCTGGGAAATTTCTCTCTAGTTAATGCAATATAAGCAAAAGTTTTCGCATCTTTCAAATCAATATTATATTTAGGTTTATGTCTTTTTACAAGTCGATTCTCTAACAAAAGAGCCTCAGTTTCATTGTTTACAACTATCCAATCAATACTGGAAATCTTAGAAACAAGTTGTTTAGTTTTTAGTGGTTGACTAGAATCAGTAAAATAACTTCTAACCCGAGACCTCAAATTGACGGCCTTGCCAATATACAATATCTTGTTATTTTTGTCTCGAAAAAGATAAACTCCAGGCACTGATGGAATTTCACTACTATTAAAATCCGAAATATTAGACAGCTGAATCATGGGGACAAATTTCCGTCTGAGCTTGACTACCAATTCCATTATTGTTTAGCATTTTTTTCATAAATTTCCCAGTATACGACGTAGAACTTTCTGATACATTCTCTGGAGTTCCAGTAGCAAGGACTTCTCCTCCATTTTCTCCACCTTCTGGACCTAAATCAATAAGGTAGTCACAGTTCTTAACAACATCTAAATTGTGTTCAATAACATAAACTGTATTTCCCTTTTCAACAAGACGATTAAGAACTTTGATTAACCGTTTTACATCATCAAAATGAAGACCAGTCGTCGGTTCATCAAGCATATACACAACATGACCAGACTTATGCTTACTAAGTTCCCGAGTAATTTTAATACGTTGACTTTCCCCTCCTGAAAGAGTCGTAGAACTTTGACCCAACTTAATATAGCCAAGCCCCACATCCATTAAAGTATTAAGCTTACGTGAAATTCGAGGAATATTAACAAAAAACTTAGCAGCTTCTTCAACAGTCATGGCAAGAATATCAGCAATATTTCTACCTTTATAAAGCACATTAAGAGTTTCAAGATTGTAACGCTTCCCTTTACATTCATCGCATTGCACATAAACATCTGGAAGAAAATTCATCTCAATGCGTAAAACCCCATCGCCATGACAAGTTTCACATCTTCCCCCTTTAACATTAAACGAAAACCTTCCCGGCTTATATCCTCGAGCTTTCGACTCTTTTGTCGAAGCAAAAAGCCGACGTATTTCATCAAACACTTTAGTATAAGTAGCAGGATTACTTCTCGGGGTTCTGCCAATCGGATCTTGATCAATAACAATAACATTTCTTACAAAATCAGGAACATTAATCAAATCATATTTCCCAATATGATCAACCCTTTCACCGAAACTTTTTCTCAAAAAAGGCATAACGGTTAAATTCATTAGAGAACTTTTACCCGAACCAGAAACACCAGTCACTCCGCAGAGTACACCCAAAGGAAGATTAACAGATAATTTGAGATTATTTTCATGCGCACCCTGAACCTCAATAAAATCAATTGGTTTTCTGCGCTTTTCAGGAACTTCTATCTTAAGTTCACCAGAAAGATATTTACCTGTTAAACTATTTTCATTTCCAATTACAATTAAAGGAGATCCTGAAGCAACAACTCGACCTCCATGAACACCTGCTCCAGGACCCATATCTACAAGATAATCTGCAGATCGAATGGTCTCCTCATCATGTTCTATTACTATTACAGTGTTTCCGAGATCTCGAAGCCTATTAAGCGTCTTAATTAACCTAATATTATCTCGTTGATGCAATCCAATACTGGGTTCATCCAAAATATATAGAACCCCCATAAGATTGCTCCCAATCTGTGTCGCTAACCTTATCCTTTGAGCTTCTCCACCAGAAAGTGTACGGGCAGCCCTTGAAAGTGAAAGATAACCTAAACCAACATTTTTCAGAAAACCTAATCGCTCATTAATTCCCTTAAGTACAGCCTGTGCAATGATCAATTCTTTATCATTCAATTCAGAATTAAGAACATCAAAAAAATCAATCGCCTGTTCAATAGAAAGCTCAGAAACATCAATAATACTTTTATCAAGAATCTTAACTGCAAGTACAACAGGTTTTAACCTTTTTCCTTTGCAAACATTACATTGAGAAGACTTCATGAATTTTTCAATAACACCTTTTCTCCATTCACTTTCAGTTTGATGATAAAGCCTCATCGTTTGAGGGATAACTCCTTCCCAACCATTTTGCATCCGCATCGTTGCACCATTAGACCAGTTACCATTTATCGGTACATTATCTCCATACAAAAGAACTTGAAGCTGCCTTTCAGAAAACTGATTAATCGGAGTAAAAATATCAAATCCATGCTTTTTACCCACCATCGAAAGTTGTTGAGCTCGCCAACTCAAATCCATTTTTCCATAAACAACAAGAGCACCATCCATAATCGATTTATTTTTATCAGGAATTACCAAGTCTTCTGAAACTTCCATGACTTCACCTAATCCATGACAATTTGGACAGGCACCATATGGAGAATTAAACGAAAACATTCTTGGCTCAAGACGTTCAAAAACAATTTCTGGATGATTCGGACATGCACCAAAAGTACTATACATTGTTTCATTCTCAAAACGTTCTAATTCACGTTTTTTATCCCAATCAGAATCTTCTTTATCGATAACAATCATTGTTCCTTTGCCAATATGCAAGGCTTGCTCAACAGCCTCAGAAATTCGGGAACGTTCATCATCTTCAATTTGTATCGTATCAACAACAGCTTCAATCCAATGTTTTTCATATCTCACTAATTTTATTTCATCTTTAATTGTATCAGAATCAAAAATTCTCTGATCTACTCTAATCTTTGTAAACCCTTCTTTCTTAAGGTCATCAAAAACTTGTTCATGGGTTCCTTTTTTTCCTCTTATTATTGGAGCCAAAAAAACTAAAGTTTTATTCTTTTCAGACATTATTAAATTGGCAATATTTTCAGCACTCTGTGGACGAATTAGACTACCACACTTAGGACAAAAATGGGTTCCTATACGCGCATAGAGCAAACGAAGATAATCATAAATTTCTGTAACTGTACCAACTGTTGAACGGGGATTCTTGCTAGTACTTTTTTGCTCAATAGAAATTGCTGGAGACAATCCTTCTATCCAATCAACATCTGGTTTATCCATTAAACCCAAAAACTGACGAGCATATGAGGACAAACTTTCAACATATCTTCTTTGCCCTTCTGCATATATTGTATCAAACGCAAGAGTAGATTTTCCGGAACCTGAGAGTCCAGTAATCACAATTAACTTATTTCTAGGTAACTCTACATCTATATTCTTCAAATTGTGCTCTCTTGCACCTTTTACAAAAATAGAATCGCGCATAACTGTAACAGAATTCCTATAATTTAGATAGGCAAGCCTAAATGGATATATTTCAACCTTTTGCATCCAAAAATTTTGAATTCAACATATTAAGAAATTGCCTGTTGAAGTTCCTCTATTGTATCCCTGTACTCAATTGCAGCTTCAAAATCAAGGCGTTCAGCAGCAGCCTTCATTTTTGCATCAAGCTCAATAATTCTTCGTTTTATGTCAGATTTAGCCAAATGTTTGGTTCCTTTAATCCTTCTTTTCTTTAAAGAAACACTTTTCATTATAGTTTTAGGGATAATATTATGCTTCTTATTATATTGCATCTGAACCAATCTACGATAACTTGTAATCTGCATAGCTCCTTCAATGGACTTAGTTTTAACATCAGCAAATAAAATAACTCGACCATTAACGTTTCTCGCAGCTCTTCCAATAGTCTGAATTAAACTTCTTTCATCACGTAGGAAACCTTCTTTGTCTGCATCGAGAATAAAAATAGTTGAAACTTCAGGAAGATCCAAACCTTCACGTAAAAGATTGATACCCACTAGAATATCAAACTCACCTATTCTAAGCTGCCTAATAAGCTCAATTCTGTCTAGACTATCTATCTCAGAATGCAAATATCTAACTCGAAAACCCTCTTTAACTAAAAAATCTGTCAAATCTTCAGCTAACCGCTTAGTAAGAGTCGTAACTAAAACTCTATCCCCACGTTCAATCGTCTTTCTTGCTTCATTCATTAAATGATTCATCTGATTCGCAATAGGATGAAGCTCAATAATTGGATCAAGGAGTCCAGTTGGACGAGTAATTAACTCAACAGGAGCTCCACTCTTTTGAAGTTCATAATCAGCAGGTGTCGCCGAAACAAAAAGAGCAGTATCCATTTTTGACTCAAACTCTTCAAAAGTTAAAGGTCTATTATCAAAAGCACTTGGAAGACGAAATCCATAATCAATAAGATTCTTTTTTCTTTCATAATTTCCGTTATACATTGCTCTAGCTTGAGGAATTGTTTGATGGCTCTCATCAATTATCATGAGATAATCTTTCGGAAAATAATCAATTAAAACAAATGGCGGTTCACCAGATTTGCGTCCATCAAAATATTTACTGTAATTCTCTATCCCTTTACAATAGCCTAACTCTTTGATCATCTCAAGGTCATAATTAGTTCTTTGTTTAAGCCGTTGAGCTTCAAGAGCAGGAAGCTCAGGTAACCTTTTCTCTAAATCAATTTTTATTTCTTCAAGAGCTCGCTTAAGCTTTTCTTCTGGTACAACGTATTGTTTTGCTGGATAAAGAGTAATTTTATCAATTGAAACAATATAGTCTCCTGTAAGAAGATCAATTTCTTTCATTTTCAGAATTTTGTTATCTTCTAATTCAATCCGCAAAATATTTTTTTCATAAGCTGGAATAATATCAATAACATTTCCCCTTACCCTAAATCTGCCAGCTTCAGGAGCAAAATCATTTCGTTCATATTGCATATCTACTAACATTTTGATAAGATCTTGTCGTTTGAACTTCTTTCCAACTTCCAAATCAATTGCCATACCCTTGAAATCTTCAGGATTTCCTAGATTGTAAATGCAGCTGATGCTTGCAATCACTATTGTGTCATTTCGGCTAAGTAAACTAGAAACAGCATGCATACGCATTTTTTCTATTTGTTCATTTACGCTGGAATCCTTTTCGATATACATATCAGTGGTTGGAAGGTAAGATTCTGGTTGATAATAGTCATAAAATGAGATAAAAAACTCTACACGATTATTCGGAAAAAACTCCCTTAACTCCGCATATAATTGTGCAGCTAACGTTTTGTTGTGAGCAACAATCAATGTTGGTTTCTGAAGTCTTTCAATTAGATTTGCCATTACGAAAGTTTTTCCACTACCAGTTATCCCTAGAAGTGTCTGTTTATCTTTCTTAGAAAAACCTTTGACTAGATTATCTATTGCTTCTTGTTGTCCAGGTGAAGGACTAAAAGGTGAAACTAACTTGAATTTCATATTTTCTTTAAAAAACAATGATATACAATTACTAAAAAGTTTAGATTTATAAAATCAGTAAAGTGTATTTGTCAGATTAAGAAAAACCATTTTCGGTTACTATTAACTTTGGAAAATAAACCAATTTTTTTAAAATACTTCAATTTTTCCACTTGATATTTTATAATGCTTTAATTTTGGACTCCGACCGCAAATTTAGTCAATTTTTGATAGTTTTAAATTATAGTTTCTAGTCTTTATGTTCTACACTTTTCTACAGCTTGACTATTAAGCTGGTTTATTGATTATTGATCAATTTTCTATACAAGTTATGTTATTTTTTGTAATTTTTTTGTAAATTTTAATTTTTTTAATCTAATTTTGTGGAGTACAGAAGCTGAGGAAATATGCTTTGATATTACCTTTTGTCACATTTATCCTTAAATAGAGTTGATACATTATTAAGATTATAATATGTCTAGAAATAGACATATTGTATAAGCGTAGATCATAACTACAACAGGAATATGAAAAAATGAATAGTCAAACAATAAAAAAAGCCGAAATAAAACTCGTAAGAGGCCTCTTAGACCTTGTTGTCCTAGGATTGTTGAAAGAAAAATCCCTACATGGATATGGAATCATCACAAGTATTCGAAAAAAATTCGGAGTCTATTTTGGACCAAGTACAGTATATCCCCTACTAAATGAACTTGAAAATAAAGGAACCATAAAAAGCGAATGGGATCTAAGCCATGATCGTCCAAGAAAAGTTTATTCCCTAACATCAGAAGGAACCAGCTTACTAACTGGAGTAGAAGAATCACTTTACCAAATATGTGGAAAACTCAATGAATTTGGAATGAATCGCTTACACTTCAATAACCGAATTGAAACCCAACCCAAAATTGACAGAATGCACCCAATTTAACTTGAATATCTTGATAAAATATCAGCAAAAAAATCCAAGCAACATCTTAAATTTGGAATTAGGAGTTTTTTTATCCTAACAAAAATAGAACAACAGTCATTGTAAGCATACCAAAAAATAGACTTGTTATTGCAAGATGTGCTTCCCCATGGCTTAATGAAATTGGTAGCAACTCATCAAAACTAATGAAAACCATTATTCCTGCAACAAAAGCCAAAACAATACTAAGCACAAAAGGGGTAATAAACTGAAAAAGCACAAAAAAACCTATAATTGCTCCGATTGGTTCAGCAAGACCTGAGAGAATCGACCAAGTGAATGCTTTTTTTCTGTTTTTTGTAGCATAATAGATTGGAATCGAAACAGAAATTCCTTCTGGAATATTGTGAAGGGCTATCGCTATTAACAAAACTACACCAAGATGAGGATCCTTAATGGTTCCAAATAATGTCAGGATACCTTCTGGAAAATTATGTATGATTATTCCAACTGAAACAAGAATTCCAGTTTTCATTAAGCGCTTACTTTTCTTTTGTTTTTCAGTTAGCTTTTCTCCTTCATATTCATGAGGAACAAAAAACTCAACTGCTGCAATTGTTGCGATTCCTACGAAGAAAGCAATATTTGCATAGAGGAATCCTGTTTCTATTATTGATGTAAATAAAAGCTCCATAAATGATATTTGTATTAGAACACCTGCTGAAAAACCCATTAATAAAGAAAGGTAAATGTGTTTGAAATCTTTTATGAAAAATGCTACTAGACTGCCTAAACCTGTGGATAATCCTGCAGACAGAGAAAATAGAAAAGCAATAACTATTGTATCCATGTATCAAACCACGTTGCAAACAAAAAGAAAATATAGTTTTAATCTTTAACGGAATTCTTTAAAGTGTTCACAAATTTTTCCTCATTTTCTGTAATTCTTTTCTTTACTTCTTTCCATGTGGCTGAGCAGTTCTTATATTCTATTCCAACAATTTGATGAATTTTTTTGTCGATATGCTTCTTATTTTCGGCAGTGATGGTTATTCCAGCTTTTTCGAAAACAGGTTTTAGGTGCCTAAAGTAACATGTCATACCTTTTTTGTTGTTTGAAAATCTTTATAAGCATGTATGTTAGTTGCTATACGGCAATAGGTTGCCGTATGCCCCTACTTGTGTTGAAAAAAGAAGGAAAACACAATGAAACGCGTTTCAATCAAAGAAGAAGCATGCATAGGCTGTGGACTTTGCCAAGTATATTGTACAATTGAACACTCAAAATCTAAAGATCCAATTAAAGCATATCTGAAAGAATATCCAAAACCAGTTAGCAGAGTAAGAATTGAAACAAACAAACCAAACTCAATATCAATAAGATGCCAAAATTGCCAAGACACACCATGTGTAACAGCATGCTTAACAGGAGCCATGACAAAAGACAAAGAAACCGGACAGGTAACCCATGACAAAGACAAATGCATAGGTTGCTGGACCTGCGTAATGGTTTGCCCCTATGGTGCAGTAAAACCCGATTCTTCTGGTAAAATTATAGCGAAATGTGATCTTTGTCCAGATCGTGAAGTCCCAGCATGTGTAGCAAATTGTCCAAATGAAGCATTGGTTTGTGAAGAGGTAGAACAATAATGACAAAATATGTAATCATTGGAGGTTCAGCTGGCGGAATCGGAGCAATTGAAGCTATTAGAGAAGAAGATAAAAAGGGTATAATAACGGTGATCTCTGAAGAGGAAGTACCTCAATATTCACGTCCTATGATTTCAGAGTATGTTAGTAGAGAAGCTACAATAGACGAAATGAAATATCGAGATGATCAATTCTGGAAAAATAACAACGTAAAAATCCTACGTAGAGTTTCTGCAAAAGAAATTGATTTTACAAAAAAGCAAGTTACGATTGATAATGGAAATAAAATTGATTACGACAAACTTCTGATTGCGACTGGTGGAAAACCATTTGTTCCACGAATGGAAGGTGGAGAAAAA
>JARRMB010000025.1:10089-22285 GCA_037386325.1 Candidatus Bathyarchaeota archaeon | reverse complement strand
AGGGGGCGTTATGAAACTTAAAAATCTAATAATTCTAAGCGTTTGGACAGCTATAACAATAATCTTTGTAGTTCTGAGCATTCTCGGAGTTGTGTATACAACAACTGTTCAACCAACACAGTGGTTGCTTTGGATGTTTAATGATTGGTGGACGGTATTCATAATTGGTCTTTTATTCACAGGTGGAGTCATCTTTTTAATGAAAGAACCAGAAGTTGAATTACAGAAAGAGCTCAGTAATATTAAATCAAATCTGGAAATTCTCACTGGAAAAGTAGACGAAATAAAGAAAATAATAGAAGAATGATGATGCACTCTGATTACAGTGTCTCAAAAACTCACCCTTTTTTTCTGGGTTAAATCTTAATTCCAAACCAAAAATTTTTCCATTAAGGTCAACAAAACCATAGAAGGTGGTTTCTACTGCAATATCTTATTCCCATTAAACCTTCTAAGGCAAGTGGATTGGTCGCTAAGGTTTATTCTCAGATAAAACAAGATTTTGGAAGAATTGTGGAACCTTTCACTCTTCATTCACCAATACCTTCAATTCTAGCCGGAGCTTGGATGGCTGCACGAGAAAGTGAGCTTGTAGGGTATGCTCCACGAAGTGTAAAAGAAGCAATCGCAGCTTCTATCTCAAAATTAAACCATTGTCCCTATTGTGTTGACGCACATACGATCATGATAAGAGCATCAGGCGAAAAAAGAACAGCTAAATTAATAGCTCAAGAAAAATATAATGAAATAAAGCCTAGTCAAACTAAAGAAATTATAAAATGGGCATTGTCCACTCTTTCCCCAAAATCAGAATTAATAAACAAGCCTCCATTTACAAAAGAATTGGCTCCGGAAATAATTGGAACTGCAGTGTTTTATCATTATATCAATCCACTAGTAACTATTTTTCTGGGAGATTCACCGTTACCATTTCCTTTCTTCAAATCCCAAATGAAACCCATAGTCAGTCATCTATTCAAAAAATCGGTGAATAATCCAAAACTTCCAGGTGATTCATTAGATTTTTTACCTGATGCAAAATTGCCTCAAGATCTCTCTTGGGCAGAGGAATCAAATAACGTTTCTGGAGCATATGCTCGGTTTGCAAAGGCTTTTAGTGAATTGGAAGAAACAGTTATTCCAAAAGAGATCCAAAATATTGTTAAACAGTATATGGACAATTGGACTGGTGAAATCCAGAAGTCAGGTATTGATAAGATTGAAGAGATAATATCTCATTTGAGGGTTGAATCGAAAATTGCTACAAAAATTGCGTTATTGACAATCTTTTCACCATATAAAATAAATCAAGAAAATATCAAAGAATTTCGCAATTTCTTCACCCAACAAGAAGAACTGTTAGGATTAACAGCTTGGGCAAGCTTCATAAGAGCAAGAAAAATTGGTCAAAACTTGATTTCATAATTACTTTACTTCAAACTAAAATTCTTTTCTTGAAAATGAAATGGTAGCGGGGAGTTGATTTGAACAACCGATCTCTGGGTTATGAGCCCAGCGGGTTCACCTGGCTACCCCACCCCGCTATTTTCGAGCTAAAAGCATATGCCAGGATCTTTTTTAGCCCGATATGATATTTCTGTCGCACTCTTTCTTAAGCTTTGCTTTATTTATGTTTTAGCCATTCTAGACTCCAAACTATAAAATTAAAATTGATTCTTAGCAATTGAAAATATTTAACAATGCTTAAATCTGATAACTTTTAAAGCAAATTACATGACCAAAAAATTAACTGTAGATGAACTTCTTGAAAAGGCAAAAAAGCCATCCAAATTAGCGTTGGCTTACCATCCTTTCTACGAAGGCAAATTACAAGTAATGCCAAAATGTGCTATTAGAAGTTCAAAAGATTTTGCAATTTGGTATACTCCTGGGGTTGCAGCTTCTTGTAAGGCGATAAAAGATGATCCTGACAAAGTTTTTACTCATACTAATCGGTGGAATTATGTTGCAATTGTAAGTGATGGAACCCGTGTCTTAGGATTGGGAGATATCGGTCCAGAGGCTGCACTGCCAGTAATGGAGGGAAAAGCCCTACTTTTTAAATATTTGGGGGGAGTGGATGCTTTCCCAATTTGTTTGGCAACTAAAAATCCTGATGATATAGTTAATGCTTGTAAATGGATAACCCCAACTTTCGGAGGGATAAACTTAGAAGACATATCTAAACCAAAATGTTTCCATGTTCTGGACAAGGCTAGAGAAGAACTTAACATTCCAGTTTGGCATGATGATCAACAAGGAACTGCCACAGTTATTTTAGCTGGATTGATTAATGCTTTGAAATTAGTTGGAAAGAATATAGACCAAGTAAAGATTGCTATGCTTGGAGTAGGCGCTGCTAATACCCGAACCGCTTTAGTAATTATGAGGGCAGGTGTAAAAGCTGGCAACATTGTTATGGTAGATAGGCAAGGGATTCTTCATCAGAACAGAAAGGATATAGAAGCTGAAAAAGAGGAGAATCCTTGGAAATGGAAGTTTTGTCTCGAAACTAACAAGGAAGGAATACTTGGTAATGCATCTGACGCGCTTAAAGACGCAGATGTCTGTATATCTGCTGCTAAACCAGGTCCAGGAACTATTAAAAAAGAGTGGGTAACAAGTATGGCTTCTGAATCTATAGTTTTTGCTTGCGCTAATCCTGTCCCTGAAATTTGGCCTTGGGAAGCAAAGAATGCAGGTGCAAAAATTGTTGCTACTGGTCGTTCAGATTTTTCAAATCAAATAAATAATTCTCTAGGATTTCCCGCTATCTTTAGAGGAGTTCTAGATGTGAAAGCCAAAACTGTAACTGATGATATGTGTATTGCAGCAGCTACAGAATTAGCCCGCTTCGCTGAAGAGCGAGGTATTACTGAGAATGACATCGTTCCAAAGATGGATGAATGGGAAGTTTTTCCTAGAGAAGCGGTTGCCTGTGCTCTTCAGTCCATTAAAGAAGGAGTTGCCCGAGTTAAACTAAGTAGACAAGAACTTTGGGAAAGAGCTACTCATATAATTAAAACTTCCAGAGAATCTACAAACCTGTTAATGAAAAAGGGTCTTATTCCCGCTCCACCAAAGGATATCTGAGTAAAAATATCGTATTGAAATACACTGAACATCCATAACATGGTTATAAATAAATACAGGAAAACTATTTAGGTCATGTAACGAAGTTTTTTCTGTTAGAGGTTTTTAAATGGGTGACCAAAACAAACCTGACAAACAGCTTGATTGTGTAGGTCTTTTTTGTCCTGAACCTGTGTTTAGAACTAGAAAAGAGATTGATCAATTAGCTGTAGGCGAGGTTCTTGAGTTAATTGCAGATGATCCAGCAGCAGAGGAGGATATCCCTCGTCTGGTTAAGAATCTAGGTCTCGAACTTCTTAAAATGTTTAAAGAAGATGATGAGATTCATTTTCTGATAAAAAAGACAAAATAGGATGGATTTTGTAATTGCGAAAAGTGTATATGGATAATGGTGCTGGGATGCCTTTAGATGTTAAAGTTTTTGAATCTATGAAACCATATTATTTTGAGGATTACGGAAATCCTTCATCTTCTCATTCTTCTGGTAATAAAGCAAAAGAAGCTTTAGCTGAGGCGAGAGAAAAAGTTGCTAAATTAGTAGGTGCAGAGAAACCTCAAGAAATGGTTTTCACTTCAGGAGGTACAGAATCAAACAATTTAGCGCTAAAAGGTGCAGCTTTTCGCAATCTAAAAAAAGGAAACCATATCATAACTACATCTGTTGAACATATATCAATTGTGAATATATGCAAATATCTTCAAAGACAAAACTATGAAATTACTTGCATTCCAGTTGATAAGCAAGGATTAGTTGACCTAAAAAAATTAGAGTCTGCAATCACTGAGAAAACCATTCTTATTTCTGCAATTTATGCAAATGGTGAAATTGGAACAATTCAACCTATAAAAGAAATTGGAAAATTAGCTCAAGAACATAACCTAATTTTTCACGTTGATGCTGTGGCAGCCGCAGGAAAAGTACCTATTGATGTCAAAGAAGAAAAAATAGACTTACTTTCATTATCTTCTAACGATTTGTATGGTCCAAAAGGTGTAGGAGCATTATATATAAAAAAAGGCACTAAAATTCAACCAATAATTCAGGGAGGTGGTCAAGAGAACGGATTACGTTCAGGGACAGAAAACATCCCCGGAATTGTAGGCATGGGAAAAGCAGCAGAACTCGCACTAAAAAATATGAATTCAGAATCTAAAAGATTAACACAATTAAGAGAGAAATTGATAAAGACTGTTCTAGAAAAAATTCAACACTCATTTCTTAATGGCCACCCAACTAAGAGACTCCCTAATAACGCAAATCTCAGGTTCAGTTATATAGAAGGAGAATCTCTAATTTTAGGTCTGGACATGTATGGAATCCAGGTATCCTCAGGTTCAGCTTGCACCTCAAAAACTTTAGAACCCTCTCATGCATTGTTAGCAATCGGTCTAGCTCATGAAGAGGCTCATGGTTCTTTAGTTTTTACATTGGGCAAACAGAATACGGAAGAGGATGTGGATTACGTAACTGAAATATTACCAGATGTGGTGAAAAGATTACGCGCACTTTCACCATTAACTCCCAAAGAACTATTGAGGTGAATATGAATGTATAGCGAAAAAGTTATGGACCATTTCATGAAACCTAGAAACGTAGGAGAGATTCCAGATGCAGACGGTGTAGGGACTGTTGGCAATCCCGTTTGTGGGGATCTAATGACAATGTACATCAAAGTGAAGGATAATAAACTTGAGGACGTCAAATTCAAAACCTTTGGTTGCGGAGCTGCCATCGCTACAAGTAGCATGACTACTGAGCTTGCCAAAGGTAAAACCATTGAAGAAGCAATGAAAATTACAAGAGCACAAGTAGCTGAAAAACTTGGAGGTCTTCCACCCATTAAAATGCATTGTTCTAACTTAGCAGCCGACGCCTTGCATGAAGCTATAAAAGACTACCAAAAAAAGAAAAAAGAAAAGAAATAACAAACTTTTTTTAAAAAGACCATTCTTTATTAAAATCTTTTTTCGCAATTATAGAATATCTTGGATTTTTCGTCCTTTTTATGTCTTGATTTATGTAAAAGTAAATAAAGGTAATCTGTGATACTTACGCCAACAAAAGTAAAGGATCACTAAGACGGTGTTACATTTGAATAATATGCATAAAAAAATCCATCTACGTTTAATCGTTTCTTTTCTAATTATTTCGATTACATTGTTAGGAATTGCAAACCTGTCTGTTGTTAACGCCCAAAATCAAGACGCGAGTCTAACAGGAACAATTTCTGATGAGGGTGTAGATAATACTGGAGATGGAATTTATGACTCGTTGAAAATAGGCGTTCAAGTTAATGTTTCTACAGCAGGAACATTTACTGTAGACATATCTGGACTTTACGACTCTAAATCTAATATAAATATCTCAAATCAGAATTCAACATTTCTGAATACAGGATTACAGACTGTTTATGTTTCTCTTGTGGGAACAACAATATACTCATCAAAAGTCAATCCTGCCAATATTTCTATGATATTGCTTACAAATGATTCTGGAACCCAACTTGATTCATTATCTGATGTAACTTTATCGCAAGATTATTTTTATTTCGATTTCGGGATTATTCCAGCTTATCTTACAGGTACAATAACAGATGAAGGCATTGACAATAATGATGATGGTTATTATGAGTTTCTTAAACTTGGTGTTGAAGTTAATGTAACAATTGCAGGAACATATACTGTTGATGCAGGTGGAGTTTATGACCCTACATATAACTCGGTAAGTGTCTTAACATTAAATTCAACATTTCTTAGTTCAGGCATTCACTTTGTCTATCTTGATTTAAACGGTGCCGAAATCTATACTGCAGGTGTTAATCCGACCACGATTGCAAGCATTTTTCTTTATGATTCTTCTAATACAACTCTTAGCGAATTGCATGATGAATCATTACCTACTACATACACCTATGACCAATTTCAACGTCCACCAACTGACATTGATTTAACAGAAATCGAACGTCAAATAATGTTAAGTCAAGCTGGAAATATTTATGTCGCAAATTCTTACTGGATAACTAATTTAGGATTTTCAACAAATATAATTGAAATAGGTGTACCTGAAGATGCATATGATTTCACCGTACGAGATGAGATGGGCAATCTTGAGATAACAAATGAAACAGGGATCATAACAATAAATCTTAGACGAGCACTAAATCAAAGTGCCAAAGAACCCCTCTACGTTTTCTATCATTTACCTTGGAACAATTATATCAATCAAAAGAATAGTGATGATTTCGCTACCAGTTTTACCTTCTATGAACAATTCAATTCAACAATAGGATCACTAAAAGTATCAGTAGTCCTCCCTGAAGGTGCTTCATTCAAATCATCCAATCCTGTGGACCCACAAGCCACAGAAAAAAATGCTATCCAAGAAACACTAACCTTCGATTTTTCTGATGTTTCTCCTTCACAAAATCTTAACTTTGAAATAAACTATAAATACCAAACATTTTGGGCTTCTTTCTACCCCACTATTTGGATTGGAATTATAGCATTAGCTGGTACCATTTTTACATTTTTCTGGAAGATACCCAAACCCTCTGTAGGTACAATAATTCACATTCAACCTAAAACACTCAATAATTTCGTTGAATCTTATGGAGAAAAAACAAGAATTAGATCAGAACTTGAATCCTTAAATGAAAAAGTACAAAAAGGAAAAATTCCAAGACGAAGATATAAAGTCAGAAAGAAAATGCTAGACGGTCGAATATCCACAATTACAAGGAATCTATCATCTCTAGGAGAAGAAATAAAGTCGGCTGGATCAAAATATGAAAAAATGCTCAAGCAACTTGAAACCGCTGAAACAAAACTTGAAGCTGCAAAAAATGATCTACAAGAACTTGAAGTGCGATAC
This sequence comes from Candidatus Bathyarchaeota archaeon, assembly GCA_037386325.1. GTDB lineage: Archaea > Thermoproteota > Bathyarchaeia > Bathyarchaeales > Bathyarchaeaceae > Bathyarchaeum. Next base: position 15,321 of record JARRMB010000025.1, on the reverse strand, counting down.
AGAAAAGCAGAAATTTCGAAATCTACTTATTCAAAACTAATAGAAGAAAATCAAAGCAAGATGGATGATGCTGAAGCAACAATTGACGGAGTTCTGATTAGGCTCCGTGAATAATTCATTTTACAAAACGTTTTTATTTGTTTGAATTATTTTGATTAAAATCTAAAAGTGGAGTTGAAGCTAATGGTTGAAATAGTAATAGATCTTGACAAATGCACTGGATGCGAAACATGTGTTGACACATGTCCTGTAAGTGTTTACGAGATGAAAGACGGAAAGTCTGTAGCTGTAAACGTTGAGGATTGTCTCATTTGCAGGGCATGCGAAATGCAATGTCCAGAAGGCGCAATTCAAGTAATCGAGTAAAAAAATACTCGTTAACATTATTCTGGGGAAATATTTAAGATTCCCCAAATTTTTCTTTATTTTTACAATTTTTATTTTTTTAAAACTTGCTATGAACCATTCCGATAAATGATTTCTGATAGAAAAATAAGAAAAAATTGAAGAAATTTAATCCAATTTTATTGCTCTATTTTTTGGTTAATTTTAATATAACTTATTCTAACAATTAACAGGGGCAGGTCTATGAAAAATGAAGATTATGCTTCAATTCCAACAAAATGTTTTGGATGTGGCAAGAATCAGTTTAAATTAACTAGAATGGAAGGAAGCGAAGTCTTGGCTGAATGTTCTAATTGCGGCCACTCTCATATGCTTGATTCTGTCTTGGAAGAAAAAACAAAAATCCCTGTAGTGATTTGGTTTTCAGCTCCAAAAAACATTGAAAGATGCGAAGTATGTAGGTCAACTTTAAAAATTTGGGATATAAGCTATGACGGCAATACCGCTCATAGTCAATGTAGCAAATGTGGTTTAATTCATACTTTCAAGAAAACACGTCTAAGCGGTTGGAAATTGCTTAGAGTAACTCGTAGAGTTGAAAATAAATTTACAACTAGTAATTCTGATTTAGATCTATTTGACATTGATGGAATTGGAACTAAAAGAGCTGAACTTCTTGCTCTGGCTGGTATTAGGACCATTTCCGATCTTGCTAATGCGTCTGTTTTGATTCTTTCGTCAAAAACTGGTATCTCCCAGAAATTATTAACAAAGTGGGTAGCTCAATCAAAAAGACTAGTAACCTGATTTAAAAATCAAAAATACAAGTTGTCTTAAGAAACATTATGCAAGGTTTTAAAAGCAAATTGAACCTAAACTTACTATTTGGGAAATAAGATGAAATTTACTGATTTGATTGATGAAAATGTTTTTGCTCAGGGTCAAAAGATTGGAACTGTAAAAGATGTTTATATTGATTCTGAAAAATGGGAAATAACCCATTTTGAGATTCAATTGACAAAAGAAGCAGCATACGAAATACTTGGAGCAAAAACTCCAATTCGAAACAGTTTAGCAATTTCAGCACTAAGAAAAGGAACAGCTTGTTGTACCGACAAAGGTGTAGAAGTCAAATTGTCTAAAGCCCAGCTTCATATCTACCTGAGACCGCCAGAATAAATTTAACATTTCTTGTAATTTAAATTAGAATTTCTATCTAAAATAAATGTGATCCATAATGGATTTGGTTCAGTTTGCAATAGGTTTGATGATGATATTGATAGGAATTGCAATAATAATTAGTCCAGAATTGGCCACCGTTATTGCTGCTGTGTTAGTGATTTTAGGTGCAGTTGCAACCTATGATGCTGTTTATGGAACAAAAAGTTGACCTCTTTTTATTTTTAGCATGAAAAAAGTCTTAAGCACATGAATTAAAATATAATCTGGTGATATAAGTGGACCTTGGAGGAATATTTACAGAATTCGTATCAGATATTGTTTCAGCTTTACCCGCTATAATCGCAGCAATTTTGGTGGTAATAATTGGGTATGTTGTTGGAAAATTTCTAGGAAACGCAGTAAACAAAGTTGTCGAAAAAATGGGTCTTGAAAAAACATTTGATGAAACAGATGCAGGAAAAGCCTTTAAGAAATCAGGAATGGATCTCTCATCATTTATTGGTGGAGTAATAACTGCTTTCATAATCGTAATATCAGTTGTTCTCGCAGTACAAATTTTGAACATTGGTGGAACTGTAGGTCAATTCTTAGTAGATATCGCAAGTTATCTTCCTAGACTTTTAGGTGGAGTCGTAATCATAGTAATCGGAACAGTCTTAGTTGGATTCTTATCATCTCTTGTTGGTGAAACATTAAAGCCTATTTTCCCAAAAGCAAAATCAGAAATTGCTGATATGCTGAAGAACTTGCTACAGATTGGTTTAATCGCTGTAATATTGTTAATGGCTCTAGATATTATGTTACTTTCAGGAGACTTGGTATACTCATTAATTCTCGGATTTGTTATTATTGGCGCAGGAATTGCATTAACAGACGGCTTAATCAAATCGATTACAGATGATCACAAAGAATTTATGCCAGTTGCAGGTTATGCAAAATTTGTCCTGTACAGTATTTTTCTAATAATAGGTGCTGGAGCTATCTTCGCAACATTCTCGGGAGTAACAATTTATTAAAATATTAAGTATTAAGCTAAAATATTTTTCAGCTTATTATAAGAAATCACATCTATACTTGATATTCTCAAACTTATTGGATAAATCTCTTATATTTTATTATAAATCGTGTAATTGGCTTAAATCAAACAGGTGACATAAGAATTTTTTATAGATTGTATATAATTTACAAAGTCTAAGGTCTTTTCATTCTTATATTCAAAGGAATTTCCCATTTTTAGGTAAAGATTATTCATTATTCTTAGCTCAAGTATTTTTGCGCTAAACCCAAAAATTCTCTTTAAACCCTCTGAAAAATCTTCTATTCTATTTGGGATGTTTAGTTTGTTAAGCATAAAATTTTTTTCTAAATAATCATATATTGTTCGATCGCAACCATTTCCAATAGAGTAAAACGCTTCATCAATTGCTTCCAAAAAATTTTTTTCAAAATTCATTATTAAAAACTTCCCAAACCAATAAAATTTAAATTGCTTTTATTTTGATTTTTTTATTTTTCATTTTTATTTCTTCAATTTCCAATTTGGTGAAACCAAATATAAAATATGTTCCATATAGATTCCATTTTGTTGTGAAACTCTTCATTTTGTTTCTCTTCCTGTTTTTCTGTTTAATAGTTGTTCTGTTTTACTTTTATACATATTATGTCTTATGACTTAATATATTGTGTTTCTCAAACAGTCATATTACGAAAATCGGTATATGGTCAAAAAAGAACCTATTTGGAATATTTAATTTAGATTTTTGGATATCTAAATTGGCAAAAAATCAAATTAATTAATACAAAAGATCTGGTTTTTTGGCGGATTGAAATATTTGATTAATTATTAATCCATAAGAAAAATAAAAAATGTTTATTAAATAATACGATACAATATATTGTGACTATGGAGCAAATATTATGACTGATGTTTTTTCCCCAATCCTAATGCAACTTGGACTTGGAGGATTGGGTGGATTTTTTATTGGTTATTTCCTGAAAAAAGCATTAAAATTTGCTTTGATTATCGGAGTATTTGCATTCATAGTAACATATTTTGCTTATGAAAGCCAAATTCAAATAGATTATGCTCACTTAGCTTCGCGTATAGAGCAAATCGCAACTCCTGCTTTAAATTTCATTTATCCGTTAATATCGCAAATCCCCGCAATAGGAAGTTTAGTTGTCGGAGCAGTAATCGGATTTACTAAAAGTTGATTATTCAACATTTTTCCAACAAAAAACCAACTGAGTGTATGGAAATTTTCAAATCAGCATCTAATATTTAATGCATTCTATGTTTTCAAATTTTAAAAAAATATTTTTAATTCTTATTTCCAATTCATAAACACTAAATTATTTCAATACAGAATTAAATTCAAATGTTAGGTATATTGATATTCGCGGTTGCTTTCTTCTTTGTTTTCTCTATTACATTAGTAATTCCTAACATCCCTCCGGGTCAAATATTGGTTAATTTTTTCAAGAATACAGAAACAACCTACACATTGGCAGGGTTTTCTGGAGAGCTTCTTTTTATAGCAATGATTAATGGACTAATTTGGGGAATAATAATTCTATTAATATATTTTTATTCGAGAGGTCCACAAAAAGAGAAAAAGAGCCTTCCTGTATGGGTCCCAGGTTATGCTACTTCACGCAGTTCAAAAGATTCAAATTAATTAGTTTAAAATTTTTTTCCTAAAAATAAAGTTATCTTTCTAAACTTAATATATTTTTTTAATAAAAAGAAAAAATTAAGCTAAATCAATCAGAATACTCTTGCATTCGTGATTGATTTATTTCAACGGTTTTGAAAAAACAATGTAGAAAAACATTCTTCTAATATAGAATTGATGGGATTTTTTGTTTATTTTCTTCATCAATTGGTAACATTGTTTGTAATTCTCTAAAGTATTTTATGACTTTCAGCCCTTTTTCAGTTAATTCGTACACTATTCTTTCTTTCTTCAATGTTTTTTCTTTAATAAGCTCCTCATTTATGAGAAAATCTAAGTACTCCTTTAGAACACTACAGTTTACATTGGCTTTATACATTATATGCGTAAGTTTAAGAGGACCCTTTTGAGCTAATATTCTTAATATATCTAGATGCATTTCCATTTTTGATCTTCGCATTAAACACACCTCATTTTATTGATTAGCTTGAATTTTTTTCATAACATTTAATCGGTTAAGGAAAGCAGTTGTCATGTCATCAATTAAAATTGATTGCAACTGACTATTTAATGACTGAATTTCATTTTGAAAAGTGTCTGTCATGACTTGTTTTAGTTGATTTCGTTTTTCCATCAAAGGAGTATTTTTCATTTTTTTGTCTCCAATTCCTTTGATGACTTGATTACTTTCAATATTTAATTAACTTATGAATGAAAAATATTGATTACTGATTCACTTTTTCTTTATTGAGTTTATTAAAAAAATTTATTTTGAGAAAAATCATTTTCTTCTTTGGTTTACAAGTAATTTATGAGCTGCAATTCCTTTATCACTTAATTGGTAACATTGATTTTCATCTTTTTCTATTAGGTCACATAAATTATCAAGGTGATAAACACAACGACCAAGATTAATATTTAATACGTTAGAAATTTCTGTTGATTTTAACGCTCCATTCGCCATTAAAATTTCAACTATCGAACATCGAAGAGGATGATTTAAAGCAAAATAGAGGTTTTACTGACTTAT
>JARRMB010000025.1:0-10056 GCA_037386325.1 Candidatus Bathyarchaeota archaeon | reverse complement strand
GATATCTTTGGTATATTGAACATTAAGACAGGTTAAACAAAAAAAGGTAAAATTGTTAGTGTCTAAAATTGCTAGTGTCACTTAAGCTTAATCAGCTCCTAGGTTATGGTTGAAAATTACTTCAATTTATTCCAATTAGTACTACCGTATACTGAACATCTAGGCAAATGACAAATCAAACATCACAACAGACACCCCCTAAAATAACAGAGAAGCGAAATAAATTTTACTTGGTAATTTTGACTAACCAAGTTTTTAAAATTATTTTCGTCTACGTCTTCTTTTTCCAGGTTTGTATTTACCAATTCCTCGGTTTAGTACAAAGCGTTTATGGTGGTTATTACGGTTGGTAATTCTTGGACCATCGTTGTGTCTTTCTTTTCCCTCCACTTTGGGAGTTAGGTTGCGGATTTTACCCGCCTTAGACAATGAACCATGTGATGGCATATATTCACCTCCGAATTGACAAATTTTACCAATTTTTGATAGTTGGGTGCACACAATATGGGAAAGTGCTCTATTCAAACTCATTAGGACAGATCTCTAAAACAAAATTCTGCAATGTTAAAGGAATTGTTGTTTGCACCTGGCCTTCAGATTCTCAGCATTCCTTATGCCACAAATCATTAAACACATTGAGATCTGAAATATCATCCACTGATTAGTGTTTGACATTCAGGGATTATATAGATATGAGAAAAGATTGTTATTCGGTTCCTTGTTTTTTCCTGTTAATACTTTAGTTTTTAAATTTTGGTTACCAAGATCTTATTATCAATTTTACGTCGATGATTTCTGTTGGATTATTTGGATCTTTGATTTTTTCATCTCTTATGTTAATTAGTTTGTCTGTCATTATATTTTTAATGTCTTTTTTTGGGAATGATTCAAACTTGGTTTTTAACATTAAAGCCGTTAAAGTAAATTCTTGATTTTTGGTGTATTTGTAAATATCCGAAAAAATTTTAATTGGATTTTGAATTTTCCAAACGTCTCTAATTCTGAGGGTTGTAACCTCGAGTGGATCTATTTTGTTTATTTTTCCTAATTCACTTGTTAATGTTGTATGTAATCCTTTAGATTTAAGATAACTTTTAATAATTTTTTTAAGATTTTGTATTGTTTGATTGTAAACTTCTTTTTCAGCTATAAAACATCGGCCTTGAACAAAATAAAAATATCTTATTTTGTTCCTTTCGACCATATATGCTACATAAAAAATGTCTTTTTTATCCCATTGTCCACCGTCAACTTTTCTGCAATTCTTTATTATCCAAGGATCATTCCATGTAAGACAGTCTTTGGGTGGTGAATTGCCTAGATTTAGGCTTCCTTTGAATGTTTGGTTTTTTCTAATTATAAATGCGTCGCCATTTTTAATTATCAGATCAGGAGGACTATTTTTATTTCCTTCATATGAGAAAATTCTATTGTATCGGTCTTTTGGTTTTTTTCTTTTGCAGATTTTGATGTTTCGCTTATTGCATCTTTTAAATAATATTGGATTTGTTGTCTAACATTTTCAATTTTAGCAGAATAGGATTCAAAATAATCACTTAGATTGTTATTTTCTAAATCAGAAATATTTTTTATTGCAACAAGAATATTTGATGACATATAATATTATTACGGTTTAGCAATTAATAATGTTTTTAATGAGGATAAAGGGGATGCTGAATACAATTCCAGATCTTAGTAATGTGAGTTTATGTGAAGTAAAAGAGTAGTACCATTCTATCGTGACTTGCGGGGTATGGTCAATAGTGGAACGTAACTCGAATTCATAATGTTTTTATATTTCTAGTGATGTTGCTAGTGACATTGGGATTCAAAGAATGACCTTCATTAAGAAATCTAGAACGATAGGGGTTCCTAGAGGCCTTCTTAAGTTTCTAGTCTTAAAGATGATTAACGAAAAGCCGATGTCTGGTGCAGAAATTGTAGAAAAAATAGAAAACGAAACTGGAAGCTGGAAACCCAGTTCCGGATCAATTTATCCTCTTCTAGCACGATTGAATAAAAAAGGTCTAACAAAAGAGCTACCCACAGATGAAATGGGACTTAAAAGATATACTTTCACAACCGAGGGAAAAAAATTCTTTGAGAAACAGATAGCATTTGGGCGAGAATTAATAAAAAGAATTGAATTTCTTGCACCTATGTTAGTTACTGGATTTGATATTGAATATAATGATGAAAAATTTAGAAAATCAAATGAATCTGCAAAAAATTTACTAAAATCTTTTATTATACTCCGAAAAAATGTCGAAAAACTTTCCGAAAAAGATGTTGAAGACCTTTCATTCATCTTAGATGATTGTAATAATAAACTTGGAAAAATTATCAATAGAATTGTAGATTTGCAATAAATTTTGTTTTTATGAAATTGTTGATTGAAGATAGGATTGAATTGGTGAATATAATGAGTTTAAAATCTAGTTTTTTAATTGCTTGGAGGTCTTTATCTAGACGAAAAACAAAGAACCTTAGTGCAATTTTGGCAGTAACATTAGGAGTTACATTGCTTGTTGGAATAACAATAACGACAGATACTTTGGAGAATGCCTTTATCACCAGTATTCTCCAAGGAGAAGGAGAAGTCGACCTAAGAATAACTAATATCACTCGAGGAGGGTATCTGAGAATTGAAGATCAAAAAAATATATCAAATCTAGTACCCGATGCTTTAGGAATAATGCCTGAATTATCTACTGATGTTCCTGCATTAATCTCGAGCCAATTTGATCCAAAAATGACGCTTTCAGGAATTTCAAGTGATTATCCAAACGCATTCGGGTTATTTTTTGATTGGAAAACTAATGAACAAAAAAATTTAGAGACTTTATTAAACGATAATAGGAGTATTTTACTATCTAGTGACCAAGCAGAGACATTTGGATTAAATGAAGATACTACTTTACCTGTTGTCTTAACTACTGAGTTCACTAATCTCTCAACTAACATTATACCCCCTATTATTCCATTATCGGAATGGTCAATTAATGCTAATGTTACAACTTCCAATTATGTTCTAAATAGCAACGATTCAAGTCTATATCTTGAAATTGATCCAGTTAATTTTACTAGTTCAGTTACAGCTTATACCCTTAATGCTCCTGCACTAAATTTATCGAATTATGATTATGTAAACATAACAGCAACCGGAACCTATAACACAGGAATTCTGTTTGGCTTCTCATTTAATGATCAAACTAACATAATTGTAGGAAATTGGACAGATATCGTTACTCTTAATAACTCAACTTTCGATCTCGCTCCCTATGAAGGAAAATTTTTGAGAGGAGATGCTTTTCTTTCGATTATAAGTTTCGATGGACTTCCTGCGAGTGTTAATATAACAGAAATTGCTTTTGAAACTTTAACTCCAAATGGTACTCAAAGAGTACCTATTGTTTCATTTACCCCTAAAATTTCAAAAGTTGAATTTAATGTAGTCGGGATATTTGACTCTAACAGACCAGGAATCGGTTCCCAGTACTCAGGAGGGATAATCAGATTAGATCATCTCCAAAGTTGGTTAAGTTTACAAGATCCCAAGAAAGAAACTGATCTAATAAGTAGTTATCTAGTGAGTTACAAATCTGACCATTTCATTCTAGAGATAGATGAAAATTTTTTAAGAAACAAACTTGAACAAGTGGAAAATTCAATTCCAGAAGAAGTAAATCCTCAGACAGGAAATACACAAAAAATTTATCAAGTCACATCAAATCGACTAGATTTCATTAGTTTTGCACAGTTTTTTATTACATTAATGAGTACAATGTTAACCGCTTTAGGTTTTCTAATAACATTAACAGGTATTCTATTGATAACAAACGTTCAGTTAATGAGTGTAGAAGATAGGGAATTTCAAACTGGAGTTCTCCGAGCAGTGGGAGCAAACCGCAGTGGAATTTTTCAATCGATAATAATTGAGAATTTATTCCAAGGAATAATTGGAGGAATTATAGGTTTATTTGGAGGGTTAGCATTCGGTCAAGCGGTAGCAATTTATTTAGTTAGCCTATTTGGCACCGGAGAACTAAGTGTTCAACCAGTTATTTCTCGAGAAGCAGTTATTTTGTCTGTAATAATCGGTGTAGTTCTAAGTATTATTACTGGAATTCTACCTGCTTTAAGAGCATCAAGAGTCAAAATCGTAGAAGCCCTACGAGGAATTAAAGTAGAATTTAAAGAGAAATCAAGCAGAAACCTAGCAGCGTTAGGTATTATTTTGATTATTGGAGGAATAATTCTTCTTCTAAATAACGGAATAATCGATGAATCTTACCAAGTCTTCTGGACTAGCGAAGGCTGGAACACACTCAATGAGTGGAGATCACTAATGATGGGATTTGGGTTATTAACTGGAGGTTTAGGGATTGTACTCTCCAGATTTATAAACAGAGTTAAAGCATTTAACATAGCAGCAATTACGCTTTGGGGAATACCCTCAATACTTTTTATCGTTGCAATGGGCAACTGGGTAACTGACATAACAGGCTTATCTATTGATATCCTAATTCTAGGAATTATCGAAATAATGATCGGTTCAATTCTTTTTGTTGCACTCAATTTGCCAATATTAATGCGTGGTCTAAGAAACATTCTAATAAAAATAAGAGGTGTAAAAGGTGTTGCACAAATTTCTCCATCATTAATTTCATCACATATCACTAGATCTACGTTGACTTTTGCTATTTTTGCTGTAATATTAACACTAAACGTGTTGGTTGCAACTTTAATACCGACAAGTCTAGGCACAGCAATCCAGCTTGAAGAAGAAAGTGAAGGTGTTGACTTGGTAATCTTTCTGAACAAACCTGAAGCAATAATTCCAGGTACTTCATTTATAAATGAAGTGTACGAACTTGATGATAGAATAACAGATGTAATCGGTTTTAAAACATTCAAACCTGATCAGGACTACACTAAATTTGTTGCACTAGATAATCCTCTTTCCCCAGATTTTGATCGATCTACTGGTTTCCTACCAATTGGAATTGGAGAAATTAAAGCCGAACAAATTCGGGGTAATGCATCAAATTATTTAGACTCTGATTGGCGTTATCCATTTTATCTAGATAATCTTCCTGATGGCATTCGCGAATCAACTACATCCGACCTCACTGATGATCAACTGAAAGTATTATCTAAAAGAGCTTGGGACCAATTCTTTACTCAAGACTACAAGATGACGGCATATAATGTCTCATCTAATTTGCTTTCCATCTTTTCTGGAGAGACTGATATTTCTGAACTTGGAATAGGCGGTGGAGAGGGTCCAGGTTTTTCTGGAGGTTCAGTTAATGATCCTCTTGAGGGAGTTGAACCTTTAAGAGATGACAATGGGAATCCAACAGAAAATCCAATAGTTTTTACTGACTCATTCATTTTACCCCTTGGAATGCAAATTTGGATTCCAATGAATACTTCAACTAATGGATTTCCAAACTATCAACCTTTCACTATTGGAGGAAGTCTTGATAATCAACGTGCAGGAGGATTTCCATTGGCTGCAAGTCTGTCTATAGGATCTGGAGATATGGATTTTCAAGCAATACTGGGAACTTTATATATGTCAGAATATTGGTCAAGTCAAACGAATTATTTGGGTCAAGCAAATGGAAAAACCTTGATTTCAAGAGAACCCGACCAATACAATGTATATTTGCTTAAAACTAATCTGCCTATTGATGATCCGAAAATAGAAGAAATAGCGCAAAAAATTGAAGACTTCACTAATACCAATGGTGAGGGATACCGCCTTTTAGCAAACGATAATTTCTTTGTCGCAAGTTCAAGTCGTACTTATTCAAGAATTGAATCGACTCTAGAACTTACTGATAGAATAGGTTCTTTCTTACAAATCTATGTTACCTTTGGATTAATAATCGGAGCGGTGGGTATGGGTGTAATTTCAGTTCGAAATGTTTCTGAAAGAAAACGAGAAATCGGAATGATGAGAGCTATAGGATTTCCTAGAAGTCAAGTGATTCTTTCGGTTCTTCTTGAACTTGTGGTACTTGGAATAATTGGATTATTAATTGGTACCGCTAATGGGTTGTTAGTAAGTATAGGTTTTGCAAACATGCAGGGAGTAACCTTAGTTATTCCTTGGAATGACATCGGGTTATATCTTTCAATAATTGTTTTAATAGCATTAGGTTCAGGATCTCTGCCTGCACTTGTGGCTTCTAGAATTCCCCCTGCAGAAGCATTGAGGTATGTAGGATGAAAAAAACAAACCAAAATAACAACTCTTCTCAAGAGCAAATTCTTGTAATATCAAAATTACATAAAAAATACAATGAAGGAAAACCCAATGAGGTTCATGCTCTTAAAGGAATAGAATTAACTGTAAAAAAAGGAGACATGATGGCAATAATGGGAGCTTCAGGATGTGGAAAGACTACACTTCTAAATATGATAGGTCATCTGGACAAAAGTTCATCTGGCACCGTGATAATCAATGGAGTAGATACATCCTTACTGTCTGATAGTGAAATGACAGCTTTTCGTCGTGACAATATAGGTTTTATTTTTCAACTTTTTAATCTCTTTCCATTCTTGACAGCTGTCGAAAATGTCGAAACACCTTTGTTACTCAGTGGAGTACGTTCTGGTTTAGCTAGAGAACAAGCTAAAATGTTATTACGTGAGTTAGGAATGGGAGATAGACTTTATCATCTTCCCACAGAACTTTCTGGAGGCCAACAACAGAGAGTTGCTGTAGCTAGAGCATTAATAAATCAACCTGCTATCATATTGGGAGACGAACCCACAGGTGATTTAGATTCTGCTACGAGTGCAGAGGTAATGGACCTATTTCGTCGAATAAACAGAATAAATAATCAAACTCTTGTTCTTGTAACCCATAACAGATGGATTGCTGAAAAATGTGATTATATTGTACATATGACTGATGGGGTAGTCTCACATGTTGAAAAAAGTCTTCTAAATTCAAGAGGAGAAAAACATTGAAAGCCTATTTTGGAGCTCTAATAGTCAGTAAATAAAAAAGAACATAATACTTTCTTGTTTTTAGGAGCAGAAAAAAATCTCGAAAAACCGATTTCAAAAGAGACTTTCGAAAAAATTGAAACCAACATTTCATATTTACTTCAAGATTACTATAATAAAAACAAAACAAAACTAAAAAAACTTCTAAAAGAAAAACAAGAACTTAGAGAAACTTCTGAAATTGTAAAAGATTTTCTAAAAGTAATTGATCCAAAACTCCCGAAAACCTTTGAAATAAACTTAAAAAAATTATTATCAGATTTACCAAATCAATACTTCGAAATCCAAAAAAACAGCATGACAACGATTTGGAACTGGAATGAAACTAATGAAACAAATATTCTACTTTCAGGATGTAATAATGGAAAATTTACTATAAATACCGAAAATGCAATCGATTTTGAGGAGATGACTGACAAACTAGTTATAATGAATTTCTTTTTAGTTTTTCTAAATCCAACTTTATCTCATTTAAGAAATATGGATCAAGTATTAGAGAGATTAAGTTTAGGTCTCCATGGAAGACATTACAAAATTAATGACTTAAAAATTCAAAATAAACTTGAAATGTTTTTTAGAATTCTTCAAGCCAAGCTGAGTGCCCTTCAAAATATGGAAAAAACAATTTCAACTATTTTTAATTTGTTTCAAGTCCCCAAATCATTTTTCTTTGGAAAACATGATTTCAAAAAAATATGTAAAAACTTTGATACCGCCCTAAGACAAGTCTCTTGGAAAATAAATCAAGGTACAACATTATTAGAGGCTGTCCAAAAGAAACTTGATATCTGCCAAATTGCACTTCGAGATTATTTTGATGAAACAAAATATGTTGTAAAAACTGTAGATTCATTAGAAGAATTTAAACTTACAATGTTGCCATTAGCTGAATTAAGTTCAGATCTTTTTATTGAAGCTGAATTATTAAAAATGTGGTTAGACTTTTTCGGTTCAGATCTCCCGTATTTTACTTTTCAAAATAGAATATTTAGCAACTTCATTCCTAAAAATATAGAAACTTCCAAAGAAAATATCATCTCAGTTCGTGGTCTTACAAAAGATTACAATCTAGGAAAAACAACAGTTTATGCTTTAAGGGGAATAGATCTTGACATAAAAGAAGGTGAATTTGTCGCAATTGTAGGCAATTCTGGAGCAGGAAAAACTACATTATTAAATTGTATGGCTAGTTTAGATGAACCTGATTATGGTTATGTTTTGTTTAAAGGCAAAAATATTCAGAAATTAAGTGATAACGCTAAATCAAAAATAAGATTACTTGATATGGGATTTATTTTTCAAAGTTATGCATTGCTTCCACATTATGATGCTAGAGAAAATGTTGCTTTACCTGCTGATCTTGCAGGGTTTAGTAAAAACCTGAAAGAAAGAATTGAAAATCTTTTGAAAGGAGTTGGAATTGAACAACAGGCAAAACAATATCCCGCACAACTTAGTGGAGGTCAAATGCAACGGGTAGCTATAGCAAGAGCATTAACAAATCGACCCAAGGTATTATTCGCAGATGAACCAACTGGAGATCTTGATTCAGAAACGGGAAAACAAGTTATGGAACTGCTTAAGAATTTTCATGAAGAAACAGGGACTACAATTATCATAATAACCCACGAAGCTGATATTGCGGACTATGCTCAAAAGAAAATCAAAATAGAAGATGGAATAATAATAAATTAATTTAAAAATTAAACATTTCAAAAAGTAAAATCAATAAAAAAACTTCTTAAAACTGAAAATAAGGATACTTTATTGCCAAATTGGCTTGTTTTACTTTAGAAACTAAAATTTTTTTCTCAGAAATTAATTTTAAATAATTTTAAAGATGGAAAAAATATGATCCATTTTTTTCCAAAAAATACAGATCAATATTGTAGTAACTCTTTGGTCATCAAATTCAAAAATTCTTTTTAGAGTCGCGTTAACGTAAGTGGTTTATTGCAATTTTTACATACGAGCCTTTTTCCTTTTAATGATCGTAATCTATACGAAGTTACTCGCCCACAATTGCTACATTTTGAAAACCTTAGTTCTTTTCCTTCTCTTTTTTTGATTGAATGGTTCAAAGAAAGAAATGGCCTATCACTTTCATTTGATGGCATTCTATTAACTCCTTCAACAAGATAAGAAATTATGCAATAAATTTTTTCAGAATTCACAATAAGTATCAGAAATATGTTATGTCGAATCTCTTGCTTACTATTTAATTCAGCTTATTATTTCTTAACTATTCCTGATAATTACATAAATGCTAAGAAGGTTGAATTACTACAATATGCTCAAAATCTTTGGAGGCCATATCCATAGAATCTAGAGATTCTACACCAAGAATTGCAATTGTGATCCCCGCGCTAAACGAATGCAAAGCAATGGGAAAAGTATTGAGTGGAATTCACAATACAATGGTTGATTACAACTATCAAGTTTTGGTTGTAGATGGACATTCTTACGATGGAACTGATAAAATTGCAAAAAGTATGAATGCTAAAGTAATTTATCAAAGTGGAAAAGGTTATGGAGATGCCTTGAAAACTGGATTTTTTTATGCAAAAAAACGTATGAACGCAAAAATTATTGTAATGATGGATGCTGATTTGACTTATGATCCGAAACATATACCTGAGTTGATAAAACCAATTTTGGAAAACCAAGCAGATATGATTGTGGGTAACAGATTTGCCGATATGAAACAGGGTTCAATGACTATAGTTAATAGATTTGGTAACCAGATGCTCTCTTTATTAGCTAAATTAGCTCTTGGACTAAAAGTTTATGATACTCAAAGTGGAATGAGAGCATTTAGGACTGAATTGTTAGATTACATGAATTTGGTAGCTGTAGGTATGCCTTTAGCAATGGAAATGTTAGCAGAAGCAGTTTCTGCTGGAGCAAGAATATCTGAAGTACCTATTAGCTACAGGCCAAGAGTGGGTGAGACTAAACTTAATCCAATTACGGATGGAGGTAGAATACTTGGTGTAACAGTTAGACTTATGTTAGATGTTCGACCTCTAC
>JARRMB010000024.1:0-16012 GCA_037386325.1 Candidatus Bathyarchaeota archaeon | reverse complement strand
GAACTCTCATTGGATATACTTTACTTCTTGAAGATGAATAGTTATCTGTTCCTACAAAACGTGCATAAACTTGTATTTTGTCATCCCAGAAATCTCTTTGTTTGGCAATCCAATCAATAGAAAATGTCCCATCAGGATTAGTTGGTCCAAAAGCTAACAGGTCATCTTGTAGAAAAGAACGATCTCTTTCAAAAATATGTACCATTAGACATCCGATTCCTTCTCCTGAATTACTCATAGTTAGCTTCCCTGAAAAGCATATTTTAGTGCCAGAATCGACTACCTCTGGTGGTGGATATAAATCAACATTTGAAGCATTAACTCCAGGCGGAGGCTCTTTGCAAACTTCAATATTTTCAAACTGATTATAGATTAGATCTTCAGTTGTTAAGCCACTATAGCAACTTTTGTAAACGGCTTCAGCCAATTCTTTTTTCTTAGTTTCTTGATTTACTGTTAAATCTTCGATCTCAGCTCCGCAACTATTTTGGACTGCTTCTATGCCGTGCATTGCACCTTGTTTTGTTTCATATCCTTCACTTGCAGCTATGATTTCTCCGTTAGCTGCTTTTAAATGAAACCTGAATTCTGAAGAGACATCAGAAAAAATTTCATATTTAGGATTAGTCGAGTTTTCTGTTTCAGAAGTATTATCTTGCACGTGGGAATTGCAATTGTTTTGAACTGATTTTACTCCATTTATGCAACTTGTTTTACTTTCATATCCTTGACTTACTGCAACAATTTTATTATTTGCAGCTCGAAGCCTGAATCTATATTTTCCAGAAATGTCTTTATAGACTTGATTTTTTTTGAATCCAGAGAATCTCGAAGAGTCATATTTTTGGAAAAAGATTTCAACTAAACAAATCACCTTTATGATTTTATTTATGAGTTGGCTTGATATATATATTATGTATTACTACACAGTATGTATTTTTCCTGTTTTTAGATACCATATCAGTAAAAAATCCTATATATTCTGAAAACTGAACAATTTCCATAATATCTGAGTTTTTTCTAATAAATAAATACAAAAAATTACTTTTAATTACAAATGATGTCATTTGTAATCGTTTATTTGAAATACTTATTCCAACTTAATATCTATAGTAAATAAAAAAGGAAAAAAGATTATGAAAAACCAAACTAAATCAAAAATATCTTCGATAATTATAGCTTTAATTTTAACAATATCCGCTTTTGTTATTATTTTGCCAACAGTTACAGCTCATGACCCTGTAATAACTATACGGTCAACAGCATATCTTGTAGCTTCACCTAACCCTATAGGTGTAAACCAACAAGCGATTATAGTAATGTGGATTGAAAAACCTTTACCTAATACGGCTGTTGGAAATGATATTCGACGCCATGACTATAAACTCACTATAACAAAACCCGATGGGTCACAAACAGTAATGGATTGGCCAGTAGTTTCGGATACAACAAGCATCCAATTTACTCTGTACACGCCAGATCAGATTGGAACCTACACTTTACTATTTGAATACCCTGATCAAGTCTACACCTGGAATTCTACATCTGCAGAACGACAATGGACAGGTGATACATTCTCGGCAGCAAGTAAAACAATAACACTTACCGTCCAAGAAGAACAAATACCTGCCCCAATCTACAGCTATCCACTTCCAACTGAGTATTGGACAAGACCAATAGAAGGACAAAACACAGATTGGTGGTCTATTTCATCAAACTGGTTAAGCGGATCTTACATCGATCACGATTACCAACCAGACGGTGCAGCACCTGAGACTCCACACATAATGTGGACAAAACCCATTCAAGACGGAGGAGTTGTTGGCGGAAGCAGCACTACCTCAATTCCTGGAGATACCTATTACTCAGGAATGGCATACCAAACAAGAGTAAGCAACCCAATAATCATGCATGGTAGACTCTACTACGAACTACCCTTCGGCAATTCGGGTAATGGTGGTGGCTGGGTTTGCGTTGATTTGCGACCAGGAGAAGAAATTTGGGCCGATCCTACCATGGGAACCGGAGGTTTCACTAATGCTGTTCCAGAACCAGACTTTGGATATCTTTACGATCTTCATTATGAAAACCAACACGGAACAATCGGTAGTGGATTCTTGATCTCAGAAAGTGGATCCACATGGAACTTTATTGATACACGCACAGGCTTAATAAGAAGTGACTTTTCTGTTCAAAACGTTCCCTCATCACAACCTGCATTCGGACAAGTGTCAGGACCTGCAGGAGCAGTTGGTCCAAACGGAGAATTGCTACGATATCAGATAGATCTAACCAATGGTTGGGTTGCTCAATGGAACTCATCCAGATCAATCTGGAATACAATCGGATTCGGACCAGCTGAATCGGGCACAATAGATGGAAGCACTCCAAACCGTTATGACTGGAATGTATCGATACCCACAACTATACCTTCGGGCTCTTCCATAAAGGCAGCTTTTCCCAATGACATAATGTTGGTCAGTGATCTTGCTCCTGCTTATGGAGGTGGTTTCACAATATGGGGAACTATTGATCCATATACAGTTACAGCAATAAGTCTAAAACCTGAATCAAGAGGACATATATTATGGAGCCAAGAATATACAGCGCCAAATAACTACACTCGTGAATGGGCACCATATGGTGGAGGAGCAGATCCAGTTAACCGGATTTTTGTAATGAAAGACGTTGAAGAAATGACATTTACAGGTTATAGCATGGACGACGGAAGCAAAGTATGGGGACCAACTATACCTCAACCCGATTACGACTACTTCAACCTACAAAGCTTCATAGCATACGACCGACTATACTCAAGCGGATATGCTGGATACGTCTTTTGCTACAGCATGAAAAATGGAAGTCGACTATGGACCTATGGTAACGATGGACCCGGAAACAGCACAGATGCCGGCTTTGCAACAGCTTGGGGAAACTATCCTCAATTTGTTATGGCAATTGCAGACGGCAAAATCTATACTGCTACTTATGAACACTCTCCCAACTCGCCTCATTATAAGGGAATGACAATACGAGCCATTGACGCATACACTGGAGAAGAAATATGGCAAGTAGCAGGAGCTGGTAGCGCCTTTGAGTATGGAACAAAAGCTTTTGCTATAGCTAGTGGTTATGCAGTATGGCTTAACGCCTACGACATGCAATTATACACTGCTGGAAGGGGACCAAGCGAAATAACTGCTAACATTCAAAACGATGTTGTACCCTTGGGAAATGGGGTTCAAGTAGAAGGAACAGTACTGGATATTGCAGCTGGAACAAAACAACCTGAACAAGCAGCTCGTTTCCCGAATGGAGTTGCAGCAGTATCTGACGATAGTATGGGTTCATGGATGGAATATGTATATATGAATAGACCTCGACCCCAAGATATCACTGGTGTTGAAGTAAGAATCCAAATAGTTGATCCTGCTGGAAATTATGCCTGGATTGGTACCACTACAAGCGATTCATATGGCAACTATGCTTACTCGTTTATACCACAAATGAAAGGAAAATATGCTGTAATCGCATCTTTTGTTGGATCTAAAGGATATTACGGTTCAGAAACAACAACATATGTAACGGTTGGAGATACACCTGCACCTTACCCAACATATCCAGGATATCAAGGTCCATCAGCATCTGAAGTTGCAAACAATGTTGTCAACAGCCTTCCCGACAATCCAACAACGGACCAAATTGCACAAGCTGTAGTAAACGCTATGCCAGAATACCCGGAACAACAAGAAGTAACCATACCTGAATACACCACAATTGACATAGTCCTCATAATACTTGTTGCCATTGCAATAATCTTATGTGTAATTATTCTACTGCGGAAAAAATAAACTAAACAATTTTCCTCCCTCTTTTTTTGGGAGTAAGCTCTCTTTTTTTAATTCTGATTATCCATAAATTAAATATAAAATATTAATTCAAGTAGATCGTTAATGACAAAAAATGCTCTTTTTTAAAAAATATAAATTCACTTCAATTAACTGTTCAGTATAAGACTCCAACGAATTAATTGAGTATTTAGTAATTTTTAAGATGAAATTCTTATCTGAAAAAATTATGCAAGATTAATTCTTAGTATAAAAATGTAAACAAATAACATAATTAGTATAATTGGGGTATATTTCATTGAGAATTTGTATAAAATCTCTATTTTTGAAGGATTTTTATTAATTCTGGCAAATATTACTAGAATTGGGGTCAATAAAATTATGATCAATAAGTAATAATATATGAACTGACTGGTAAGTGATAAATTAAGAAGACCAAAAAATATTGGTAATGAAATCGCTAGAATCACAGCAATTGTAGCTACTTTTATTGACTTTTTTATCCCATATCGAACCACAAATGTTTTTATGTTATTTTCTTTGTCTGAATGAAAATCTCTCACTTCTTGAAAAATTTGAGAAGCAATTTGAAAAAGAAACAATGGAACAATACACAGGATAGCATCTTGATATGCTTTTGATACCCACGGAAGATGAATATCTAAAGAAAGTTGATTTGCTGCTAAAAGTCCAATTAAAAATGGAAAAACTCCTGAACCTATCCCGGCTACTATTATGTCAAGAATAGGTTTTCCTTTAAGATGTAAAATTGGGGTTGAATAAACACTACATAAAGCAAAATATGTTAAAAAGATTGGAAGTAAGAAAGCATTATAAAACGTGAGGATCCCAAATCCCAGACCACACAAAACCATCAATAATATTAGAGTAGTATTGGGAGAAACTTTGTTCGCAGCCAAAGGTAGTGTATTCTTTTTTGGATTCTTTTGGTCTATCTCTTTATCAAAATATTGGTTTTCTACAAAAACTGCTGAAGTGATGCAACAAAAAGCAGAGCCAATAGCTATTACATCAAAAATCTGAGGCAAGCTAAAAATAAAACTTCCAACTCCAAAAATGGCTAACCATCCAACCCAGCTACGGAATCTTAATAATCCGAAAAGATAATTCAAATTAGTCATTTTTCAATATTCCATTTAATTCTTTCAATTGTGTTTATACAACGATTAAAGAACATATAAGAATTCTTTGAACGAAAATCTATAGATCCTTGAGGAGATATTAAAAGAAACTTAAATCTGGAATATAATTCTTAAAAATGAGCTAATCGATGGTCTTAATTTGCTTTTGATACTTCCTCTAGGACTTTGGATTGCAAATCGTTTCATATGATCTTTTTACTCATCTTTTTTATGAATAATGCTGTTTTCTCTCTTTTAAAATAGTAATTAGTTACATTATAAGTGACTTTAATGTTTCAATAAAAAATATTGTTTAATTTACCTATTTTTAAGTAACATTTATTGTTACTTCTGTCACATTACCCCTCTTGTTTATACCTCAAATTTTACCCCTATCTACTTCTTTATTATATAACAGTGTTAAGTGTGAACAATCCAATTAATCACAAGCAAATCATAATGATGAAATGCCCCTTTGGATGTAGTCACCATACTTTTCCAAATCATTTTAAGTTTTGCCCATATTGCGGCTCAAAATTAGAAAATATTCAGGACACATCCTTTTAACTAAAAATGACAGTTCCAATTTTGTGGGGAGTAAAATTCTTATCAGCAGATTTAGAGAAATGTACTGGCTGTGGAACTTGTGAATTAATATGTGCAATAAAAAGAGAGAACGCATATAATCCCAGAAGTTCTAGAATAAAAATTCTAAGACTATATCAACTTCTTAATATGGCAGTAACTTGCAGACAATGTGAAGATGCACCATGTGTAACCGCTTGCCCACAAGATTGTTTAGCGCAATCAGAAAGAACTGGAATCATTTTAGTAAATGAAGAAAAATGTGATTGTTGTGGATGGTGTATTCAAGCTTGCCCTTATGGTGCGATAAGTGTTAATCCAGAAAAAGATACAGTAATAATGTGTGATCAATGTGATGGCGATCCACAATGTGTTGAATGGTGTCCAGAAAAAGCGTTAGATCTAGTGTCAAAAGAAAAATTTGATCAAAATATAAGAAAAGCCACAGAAAAAAAGCTAATAAACTACAAACTAGGATTGCGTGATCCTTCCCAAATAGAAGCTGAAACTGAAAATGATACATTTGAAAAAATGGCAAATTCAACAAAATCTTTGAATCTTCTTATAAATGCTTTCTCTGAATCAAATCCAATTGAAATTCTAATCTACGGAATGTTCGTCAAAAATAAACTTGGCAATTTGGTTCCTCGCTCTAGAGAAAAAATTGAAAAAACATTGGATTTGCTGAATGACGCTATTAATTCAAAGGAAAAAAGTCCATTTCAAACTCCATCTTCCAAGTGATTTCTTGAAAGTAAATTAAATAATAATCTATGAAAAAGGGAGAAAAAAATGTTAAATCCTGCAAAAGAAACATCTGTTGAACTAGAAGTAGAAATTAATCATTCTAAATTAGAAAAGGTTCTAGAAGATATACTTGATTTCGAAAAACTAAGATATTGTAATGGATGTGGTATTTGTACTGCATCCTGTCCAGTGGCTAAATTGTTACCTGGAAAATATAACCCAAGAATTTTGCTTCATAGTCTGGCAGCTGGCAACGATAGAATCTTAAAATCACCTGAATTATGGCTTTGTAGTTGGTGCTACCGATGCTACAAACGATGTCCCCAACATTTGAATCTTCCAGAAATTTTTCAGGCAGTAAGAAAATTCGCCGTAGAATTTGGAATCCTGGAAGGATTCTATAAAGCTCTTGAAATAATTAAAACAAATATTCCTCTTCCTCTTTCTACTTCAAATATTTGTTTTCATCCAGACAGAGTGATAAAGAATAAGAAGGTAGTCATTGAAGCAATTCAAAAAATAATGTTTACATCAAATAAAGAAAAAGGAAATCAACAAATTTCTAAACTTGACGGAAAAAAGGTTGCTATAATTGGATCAGGTCCAGCGGGGTTATCAGCAGCGAATGATTTAGCTAAAAGAGGTTACGCAGTAACAATTTTTGAAGCATTATCGTCACCAGGTGGTATGCTAAGAAGATGCATTCCAAAATATCGACTACCTAATAAATTGATAGATTTTGATGTCATGTTCATAACGGATTTGGGTGTTGAGATAAAAACCAATATTCAAATTGGTGAAAGTATTAAATTAAAAAACCTTTTCGGAGAAGGTTATGACGCAATATTTATTGCTACTGGTGCTCACGAAGATAAAAGTTATCGCATTGACGGCCAAGATTTTCAAGGAGTATATAATGCTCTAGAATTCTTAGAAAGAGCCAATAAAAAAGATGTTATGACCCTAAACAAAGTTTCAGTGATTGGTGGGGGTAACGTTGCCATTGATTCTGCGAGAACTGCTCTAAAACTTGGGGCTAAAGAAGTCACAATTCTTTATAGAAGATCGAAAGAAGAAATTCCAGCTAGCCCTTGGGAAATAAAAGAAGCAGAAAAAGAGGGAGTAAAAATCCAATATTTGGTTACTCCAAGAAAGATTTTAGGTGAAAATGGAAAAGTTACAGCAATCGAATGTATAAAAAATCAACTAGGCGAAACTGACAAAACCGGTCGTAAAAGTCCAATACCTGTCAAAGGATCTGAATTTACAATTAAAACCGATGCCGTAATTATTGCAATTGGTCAATTTCCAAATACCGTTTTTCTATCTGACACTGTTGAAGTCACAGGACAAAGAACTATAGAAACAAATCCTTTTACTTTAGAAACAAGTTCTCCAAGCATTTTTGCTGGAGGAGATGTAGTCCTTGGATCTGGGACTCTAATTGAAGCTATTTTAGCAGGAAAACAGGCCGCATATTCAATAGATTGCTACTTGAAAGGGGGTCGTTTAGATCCACTTGAAATTGTGGAAAAAACTTATGGAAAAGGAGGATTCTAATTTGTCTTCCAATAAAGATGAGGAACTTCGAATCGGAGTATACGTATGTCATTGTGGAAAAAATATTGCAGGATCAGTTGATTGTGCAGATGTAGCTGATTATGCTTCAACTCTTCCCAATGTTGTTTTATCAAAACATAATCTCTATACTTGTTCTGATCCTGGGCAGGAGACAATAAAAAAAGATATCAAAGAACACAATCTTAACCGAATTGTAGTTGCATCTTGTACTCCCAGACTTCATGAACCAACATTTAGAAGAACAATCGAAGAAGCTGGATTAAATAAATACCTTTTCGAGATGGCCAATATACGCGAACATTGCAGTTGGGTTCATATGCATGAACCTGAAAAAGCTACAGCTAAAGCAAAAGATCTTGTACGGATGGCTGTGGCAAGATCAGCATTGCTAAAACCTCAGGATGAAACTGTTGTTCCAGTAACAAGAAAAGCACTGATTATTGGAGGTGGAGTTGCTGGTATTCAAGCAGCTTTAGATTTAGCTGATACTGGTTACAAAGTATATCTTGTAGAGAAAAAACCAAGTATCGGGGGAAAAATGGCTCAAATTGATAAAACTTTCCCTACTATGGATTGTTCAATATGTATCTTAGCTCCAAAAATGTCTGACGTAGGAAAACATCCCAACATACAACTTCTTACCAATAGTGAAGTCACAGAAGTTGGAGGATATATTGGTAACTTTGAAGTGAAAGTTAGAAAAAATCCAAGATATATCACAAAAGAATGTACAGCATGTGGTGATTGTGTAAAAGTTTGTCCTGTTGAAGTTCCCAATGAATTTGAAGTAGGTCTTGTTGACAGAAAAGCAATATACATTCCTTTTGCACAAAGTGTTCCAGCAAAATATTTAATTGATGATAAAAGTTGCATTGGGCTTGGCGAAAACACTTGTGCAAAATGTCAAGAAGTTTGTGGACCTAAAGCAATAAATTTCAGTGATAAAGTCGAAGAGTTAGAACTTAAAGTTGGAACAATAATTGTTGCTACAGGATTAGATATTTTTGATCCTGTTTCCCTGATGGAATATGGTTATCTGAGGTTTCCTAACACTATAACTTCAATGGACTTTGAGCGCTTAATAAATGCAGGGGGACCCACTGGAGGTCGTTTGGTTCGACCTAGTGACATGAAAATTCCAAAATCAATTGCCTTTATTCAATGTGTGGGTTCTAGATCTGATAAAAAAGGACACCCATATTGCAGTAATGTATGTTGCATGAATACAATAAAAGATGCTTTACTTATCAAAGAACATTGGCCTGATATAAAAATCTCCGTGTTTTACATAGATATTAGAGCTTTCGGAAAAGGATTCGAGGATCTATATAGACGAGCAAAAGAAGAGAGAGTAGAATTCATTCGAGGGTTACCTGCAGAAATAATTGAAGACAAAAAAACTAAAAATTTGTGGCTAGTCGGTGAAAACACCTTAGAGAAAAAGATTTACACTGTAAATGCAGAAATGGTTGTTCTATCGGTTGGTCTTAGACCAAGAGACGACAGCGATAAGGTTCAACAACTTCTAAGATTATCAAAAACCACAGATGGTTTCTTTATGGAAGCCCATCCAAAATTAAAACCAGTGGACACACCTACTGGAGGAGTTTACCTGGCTGGTTGTGCTGAAGGTCCAAAAGATATCAAAGACAGCGTAACCCAGGCAAGTGCTGCAGCAGCCCGTGCTGGTATTCTAATGGCAAAAGGTGAAGTAACGGTAGAGGCAATAACACCTATAATAAATTCTGAGAACTGTAAAGGTTGTGGTTTATGTGCAAGAGTATGTCCTTATAACGCTATTTCTGTCGATAAAGAAAAGAAATTAGCTAGCGTTGCAGAAGCAGCTTGTTCAGGTTGTGGAACATGTGGTGCAGAATGCCAATTTAGTGCAATAGAGATGCGTCATTTTACAGATAAACAAATATATGCTCAAATAGATGCAGCTACCGAAATCGATCCTGATAAAAAAATAGTTGCATTTTGTTGTAACTGGTGTTCTTATGCTGGAGCAGATTTTGCAGGTGTTAGCAGAATGCAATATCCTGCTAGTGTTCGGATAATCAGAACTATGTGTTCAGGAAGAATTTCTCCAAAATTCGTTGAATATGCTTTCGCAAAAGGAGCTGCAGCAGTGTTAGTTGCAGGCTGTCACTTGAATGATTGTCATTATATTAATGCAAATTATCAAACTAAACGACGTGTTGAAAAATTATGGAAAAAGATGGAACGTTTAGGCTTGGACAAAAATCGACTTCAATTAGCCTGGATTAGTGCCGCAGAAGGAGAAAAATTTGCTTCAAAAATAAAAGAAATGCAAAAAATAGTTGAAGGTGCTACTGAACAAGAAATAGAAAAAACAGTGGAAATTCTTGCTCCAAAAATCCAGGTCACTCCCTAATTAACTTTAGAATAGAATAAAATGGTGAAAAAATTGAGAGGTCAAGCAATTAAACAGGATAATTTAAGAGAACTAAGTATTGAGAGAAAATTTCTAATAAAAAACTATCAATTACATTTAAACAAGGACACCTGTAATGGATGTGGAATATGTTACGAGATTTGTCCTCATGAAGCAATAACGCTTCTACCCGCTACGGTTTTTGAAGGAAAACTATTAGAAAAACCATCAATAGACATCGACGAAAACACTTGCATTTTGTGTGGAGAATGCGCAGTATTATGTCCTTTAAATGCGCTCACTATGAAATTGAATGGGAAAGAAACCGCAACTGTAATACAAAATGAGGCTTTTCCTGAAATAATTAAAGAAATTACTGTTCAAAAAGAGAAATGCGATTCTAACTGTCAACTTAGGTGCCAACAAGAATGTCCCACTGAATCAATTAAAATTTTAACAAAAAAATCAGAAAATGACGAAGTTATAGAAATAACTGATGTAAAAATTGATGAATCTTCTTGTCTTTACTGTAAACGTTGCGAATTATCTTGTGATCAAAATGCGATATCGGTAGAAAAACCGATTATTGGACGAATTAAATTAAATAAAACTTTGTGTCCGGAAAAATGTGAAGCATGTGCTAACATTTGTCCTACTCATGCAATTCAGATAGAAAATGGTAAACCAAAAGTTACAGAAGAATTCTGTATATACTGTTCCGCATGTGAAAAAGTCTGTCCACAAGAAGCGATCAAAGTATACAGAGATTGGATATTTCACAGTGAAATTAAAGCTGCTGCTTGGTTAACTGCACTTAGAAAACTAACTTCTTGTAAAACTGTAGCTAAAGAACTTAGAATTAAAACTGCAAAAAGAAGAGCCGATGTAGTGGAAAAAAGAACGAACACCCTTCATTCAAAACCAACTCCCTCTACTTGTTTGCAAGCAGAAGAATTCTTGAAAATTCTTAGTAGTTGTAAAAAATAAAAAACGTCCATTTATTACTAAATATCTGGAATTAATCTTCTTTTTTTAATTAATTTCTTCTTTTGTTAGATAACTCCGAATATTCTTACTTCTAATTAGAGGTAAAATTGATATCAGAGTGTTAAAGTTCTTGATAATAATTGATTGAAAAAAATTAACCAAGTTTGTGGAGATTTTCACTCTGTCCAAAGTGTTAGCCTATTTAGGATTATTATTCTGTATGTTGTTAATCTTTTCTTTGATTGTCTCATCTTTTGCAGAAACCTCTGGAATAATGTGGAGTCAAACTTATGGAAGTTCAGAAGAAGATGTGTGCTATTCTTTGATTCAAAGTTCTGATGGAGGATTTGTAATGGTTGGTCATACAAAAGCATTTGATTTAGACGGAGATATATGGTTAATAAAAACAGATAGATATGGAAATATGGATTGGAATTACACATATGGAGGAGACGATTGGGATAGGGCCAGCTGTTTGGTCGAGACTTCTGATGGTGGATATGCAATAACTGGTTATACCTATTCTTTCAGCGAAGGGTTTGGGGATTATTGGTTAATTAAAACTGATAAAAATGGAATTGTTCAATGGAACCAGATTTATGGGGGAAATAATCTAGAAAGAGCTAATTGTTTAGTTGAAACTTCTGATGGGGGATTTGCTCTTGCTGGTTATTCAAACTCTTTTGGTGCTGGAGAATATGATTTTTGGTTAGTGAAAACCAATCCTTTAGGTGAATTGGAGTGGAATCAAACCTATGGAGGAATTGATAAAGATATTGCTTGGTCTTTGGTTGAGACTTCCGATGGTGGTTATGTAATAGCTGGCGATACGCTTTCATTTGGTGCTGGTGATCACGATTTTTTATTGGTTAAAACAGATTCATTTGGAAATATAGAATGGAATCAAACATACGGAAAAGAAAGTTACGATTATGCCTACTCAGTAGTTGAATCCATTGATGGAGGATATGCCTTGGCTGGTGTTTCTCGTTCTGAAGCTTCAGCTGATTTTTGGTTAGTCAAGACTGATTTGGATGGGCAAATGCTTTGGAATAAAACCTTCAAAAGAGGTGATCATTCAGAAGCCTATTCAATAAAGACTTTATCTGATGGAGGATATGGTTTAGCAGGATATTCTCATTCAATTTTTGGTTCACAAGGAATTGATTTTTGGCTGGTTAGAACAGATAAATATGGAAACCTAAATTTGAACCAGACATTTGGGGGAACACAAATCGACTCTGCATTCTCTATTATAGAAACTATTGATGGAGGTTATGCCTTAGCTGGTTATACAAACTCATTTGGAAATGGAAATCTCGACTTTTGGTTAGTTAAAACTGACAAATATGGAAACATTCCAGAGTTTGAATCATGGACAATTTTACTTTTTGTGATAATAATCTCAATAACTATAATAGCATTCCAAAAAAAGTTATTTAAATAAAAATTAGAAAAGAAATTTTTATTATTTTAGAATTTCCTTCAAAATTATACTTTTTGACGTATATTTCAAATATAGATTATCCCTTCGCATGATTTTTGTATATAAAAAATTACTTCAAAATTAGTTATGAAACCATTTGAGCTGTTTTAATGTCTAAACAACTACTAGCTAACGAATTAAAAGGAAATACATTACGAGTTTATTGGTGTTTATTAAATTCTTCAACAAAATTTATTGGTCCACGTCAAATCCAAAGAGATCTTGGATTTTCAAGTCCCTCATTAGCAGTGTATCATTTAGATAAACTACTAGATTTGGGATTAGTAGAAAAAAATAATGGCGAATATCAACTAAAAGAAATTGTAGATGTAGGAATTCTAAAACAATTCATGAAGCTAAAAGGAGTAATAATTCCACGATATATTACTTATGCCACAATGATTTCAACTCTTTTCATTTTCTTTCTTACTCAACTTAGAGACATTAATTTTTACAGTCTTTTTGCATTAATTTTTGGATCACTTAGTACAACTATTTTCTGGTATGAATCAATCAAAATCTGGCAAAGCCGACCAAAAAAATAGGAAAATAAGCTTTTCAAATGTTTGAACAGTTCGTTCAAAAACGTTGTATTATATCTTGCGATTCAAATTGTTATAAATAATGATTCAAAATGGAGTCTGAACCGAAAAAATTGGATTACGCATGATGATAGGAGTTTTTGCATCAATTAATAAAAATAATTTCAGACCTGCTCTGAAAGCTACTAAAGATTCTGCGATAGGTTCAGTAGTTGAAAGATTAGAAATATCGGAATAGGCGGGAATTAATTATGATTGAATAATTGTTTGGTGAACTATTGCTTCATTTAAAGATCTTTTTCACGAATCCTTTATTTCTTGTTCCCACTGTTTGGGTTTCATTTGGATGTGCAACGGCGTGGTTATTCTTTCAGCAAAAAGATTTCACTCATTATCTGATAATGATGTTGAACTTCTGTGGAAAAGTCATTTACAATTTAGTAATTGTAGCTAAGAAGTTTGAAAATATCGCTATAAAGAAAAAGATCATCGGATACAAATGTCAATGCGGATATGAACACAAGCAAGAACGACCGCTAATAAATTTCGGAAATTAAAACTTATTTCCCATTTTCCTATTTTTGTATTAAATTTTGATTATATTGGAAATATTTTATTTTTAGCCTTTTTAAATTGTATTTTATCTATCTGAAAGATATTTCTAAATCTTCTACTTGAAATATATATTGATCTAAGGTATGGTGAGGAATTCTGAAACGTAAAAAGAAATCTTTAAAAAATGATGATAGTTCTCAACATGAAGCTAAAAATGAAAAAAGTTGTATCATAAAGCGAAATGAAAACGAATATAACAAATTAAGTGAAAAAATTGAAGAAAAAATGAAGAAGTTAAAGGAGTTTGCTGAGCAATCAGATGAATAATAAAGATTAACAAAAAATGAAACATTTTTCATTTTTTTAAATTTTAAATAATAATTTTTATCGTTTTTTTCTTACATATATGGTTTTGAATTGATCGATTTTATTTAGATAACAGTTTCCGCATTCTTTTCCAATTTCTTCTTTTGTCACTGGTTCTAAATGGACTTCAAAACCTAATTTTTCATATTCTTTTATTATTTCTTTTGATCTGGAAATATCTATTGTTGTTCGTTTTTGCCATCCTTGTTTTATTAATTTATCATCCATAATATTATCAACAAATTACATTTTGCACACTTAAATGAGTTAACATGATTTATTTATAATCGACATTTGAATAGATTTAATGATTAAATGTTTATTCTTATAACTATGAGTAAATAGGAACTAATTAGAATTGAAAGAATCTTCAATCGACAAAGAATTTAATCCTATAATTGCATCGATAATCCTTATTGTTGTAATTATTATTGGGTCTATTGGAATTGCAATTTGGGTCGGTTCATTAACCTTTGGAGATACAACCAAAATAAATTTTCATGCTCAAATTTATTCCACAAATGATAACATAGGTGTTTTGAATGAACGTGCAATATTTGATATTTCTATAGAAAATTATTTGAATGAAACTCGAAAATTCAGCGTCATTGTAACTGCTGAGGAAGGGCAGGTTTATAATGAAAATGTAGAATTAAGTGGGTTGGAAAAAAGAAATATAGTTGTTAATCAAAGACTGCGCTTTACAGGATCGTGGACAATAAAAATAATTGAAGAAAATAAACTGTGGTATAATTATTTATTTACTACATTTGTAACTGATGAAGAAGCAGACTTGGAAATAACTCGAATTGATCAAATAAATTCTAACAATAATTTAATATCTAATTTACTGATTGTAGCAATCATAGTCATAATATCAGGTGTTGTTTCATTTTTGTTTTTGAAAATACGTCATAAAAAACAATACGAAGAATAGTAGAAAAGAAAATCCAATTTTTTTTGACTTAATCTGTTAATATTAGCGAAATGCTTTTTTTATTAATTGAATTTTTTTAATTGTGTCTTTTGATATTGTAATTTCTTCAGTTGTTGTTTCTTTCTTTTTTAAAATAAATTGAACTTTGAATAGCTCTATTTATTGTAAATCTTTAAATTTGTTTTTTTCCTCTTTCTCTCCTTATAAGTATAAGATTGCTGTAGTAAGATATAATATAATGTTTTTGAACAATGTGTTCAATTTTTTGAACGAAGATATAACATCCAATTTATTGCATCAAGATTATATTCTATGTCTCAAATTGTTCTATTAGAGTGTGAATTTTTGTTACCTATTGGTCCTTTGATGAGAGAGCACAGACTTATCGAAAGAATGGTTAACATAATTAATGATTTAGAGATTAAAATTAAAGAACAAAAAGAAATAGATTCAAACTTTATCGAAATGATGGTAGATTTTTTTAGAACCTATGCTGATAAATGTCATCATGGAAAAGAAGAAGACATTTTATTTAAAAGACTTGCAGAAAAGAATCTAAAAAATAACCACCGCAAAATTATGAAAGAACTCATTGATGGGCACGCTTTTGCTAGAAAAACTGTTGCTAAACTGGAACAAAAAAATGAGAAATATCGTAATGGTTCAAAATCAGCTTTTAATGAAATTAAAGAATTGCTTAATGATCTTTTAATTTTTTATCCAAAACATATTGAGAAAGAAGACAAACACTTTTTTTATCCATGCATGAACTATTTTTCTGAATTTGAACTTGATAAAATGTTAAATGATTTCTGGGAATTTGACAGAGCAATAATTC